>NZ_RZSF01000051.1:0-28910 GCF_004023325.1 Mesorhizobium sp. M1A.F.Ca.ET.072.01.1.1
GTTCGGGTCCAACCGGCGTCCCGGAGCTAACGCCGGCGGGCGGCGACAGCCTTGGTCGGCAGCGCGGGCAATTCCTCCATCACTCGGCTCAGCGGGAAGATGGCGATGGCCTCGGTGCCTTCGCGCAGCTTGGAGTGCAGCTCGAACTCGCCGCCATGCATGTCGAGCAGACCCTGCACGATCGGCAGTCCGAGGCCCGTTCCCTGTTCGGCGCTCTTGATGGCGATCGAGCCCTGGCCGAAGGCGGAAAGCACCACGGGGATTTCCTCTTCCGGAATGCCTGGACCGTTGTCCTTGACCGAGATGTACTGACCGCCGCCCGCCGTCCAGCCGACGCGCACACGCACTTCGCCGCCCGACGGCGTGAACTTGATGGCATTGGACAGCAGATTGAGCGCGATCTGCCGGATGGCACGCTCGTCGCCGAACAGGCGCGGTAGCGCGGTCTCGAACTCCTGGATGACGCGGATGTCCTTGTTGCGGGCTCTCAGTTCCATCATATGGCAGCAATCCTCAACGATCGTCACCAGCGCCACCGGCTCCTCGTTGAGCTGGTAGCGGCCGGCCTCGATGCGCGACAGGTCGAGGATCTCATTGATCAGATCGAGCAGATGCTGGCCGGATTCGTGCACATCATGCGCGTAATCGCGATAGGTCGGGTTGTTCATCGGCCCGAGCACTTCATTGGCCATCACTTCGGAGAAACCGAGGATGGCGTTGAGCGGCGTCCGGAGCTCATGGCTCATCGAGGCGAGGAAGCGCGACTTCGCCAGATTGGCGTCCTCGGCGCGCCGCCTGGCCTCGTCGGACATGGATTTGGCAGTCTCCACCTCGGCGATCAGCGCGTCCTTCTCGGAGCGGAAGGAGAGCAGCATCCAGGATGACTGGTTGAGATGGCGCGCGACGTAGCCGAAGAAGGGCAGGGCAGCGACCAGAAGCGCCGCCATGATCCCTTCGATCGGCATCCACAGGCGCAGGACGGCATAGACATAGACCGCCACGGGAACGGCGAAGGTCGCCAATAGCGCGCCGCCCAGCGACGATGCCATCACCGCAGTCGTCGCCATGGCGACCAGGAGCACCATGGCCTTGACGACATGGAACTGGTCGACCTGGCATGTGGCGCAGCCCAGCCAGGCGAACCAGGCCCAGCCGAGGCCGCAGAGCGAATGGCCGATCAGGAAATCGCGGCGCGTCTGCACAGGGTCGAGCTCGGCCGCTTCCGCGCGCTCGACGCGCCGCGCCATGAAGGTGACGATAGCGTAGCAAAGCAGCATGAAGAGAGCCCAGACGGCGACCTGGTTGCCCAGGCCCGCGAAGCGGCCGATGGCCGCTACTACAAGCACAAGCAGAGGAATCGCCGCCGCACTGACCACCATGGCGCGTGCATGCAGCTTGAGCAGTTCGCGGTCGAAATCGAGGCTGCCGGCCTGCTGCGAAAGACGGTCACGCGTCCTGCGCACCGCGCGCGCCACATCGCTGTTGCGATGCGGTTTCCTGCGGTCCACAATGAATTTGTCCGCTGTGTCCGAGCGTAGCAAAGGCATGCAAGTTCAATTTCTGCGCGCAGCGATTTTCAGTTCGTTAAGCTACGTTCGAATGATTAAGAGACTGTTTGCCATATGAGCCGTTCCTGGTCGCGAAGACCGCGCCGGCGCTATGTTCCGCGGCCTCCGCGAAGCCTTTTGCGCAGGCTTCTGGATTACGGGCTGGCCGTGGTCCTGCTTGGCCTGTCCATCCTGGTGGCGGCGCGGCTCGACCGCTTCGAGACGCGACAGGAGCAAGGCTCGGCGATCGTCAAGGACGGCGATTCGATCACGCTTGGCGCCGAGCGCATCCGCATGCGCGGCATCGACTCGCCGGAATACACACAGACGTGCCGCAAGGACGGGGCCAACTATGCCTGCGGCAGGCTTGCGCGGCAGTCGCTGGTGCAGCTGATCGCCGACAGGCCGGTCTCCTGCAGCGGCTGGCAGCGCGACCGCTACGGCCGGTTGCTCGGCGACTGCAAGGCGGGCGACACGGACCTCAACCGGGCGCAGGTACAGTCCGGATGGGCCGTCGCCTTCGGCGACTTCGAAACCGAGGAGGCCGTCGCCCGGGCTGCCAAGGTGGGCATCTGGGCTGGCTCCTTCGATCAGCCGCAGGACTGGCGCGACAGCCATCACAATCAACCCGTCGAAAGGAAGCACGGCGCACTGGCTTCGCTCGGCGATGCGTTGCGTGAGCTTGTTCGTTTCTGGTGATGCCCGCTTCGGGGGATGCTCTGTTTGCCAACATGTGGTCTTGCCAAACCGCTATGCAGTTTTGGGCGACATGCATTGCAGCGCGCCCTAAGATTGGCATGAAGATCGGAGACTGGAATGAAGCTGTTCGATGGCGGCCGGGCGCCCAACCCCAGACGGGTTCGGGTTTTCCTGGCTGAAAAAGGGCTAACCGTCCCTTTGGTGCCCGTGGACATGGGCGCGCTGGAGCATCGCAAGGAGCCGGTGGCGTCGCGCAATGCGCTGCGGCGGCTGCCCGTGCTCGAACTCGACGACGGGACCATCATCACCGAATCCATCGCCATTTGCCGTTATTTCGAGGAGTTGCACCCCGAGCCCGCCCTGTTCGGAACAAGCGCGCTCGGCAAGGCCATGGTGGAGATGTGGCAAAGGCGTCTGGAGCTAAACCTGATGAGCTGCGTGGCCGCCGCGTTCCGGCACATCCATCCGGCGATGAAGGAATGGGAGGTGCCGCAGATCCCGGAATGGGGCGAGGCCAACAAGCCGAAGGCCATCGAGTTCCTGCATCTCCTCGACCGGGAGTTGGCGGATAGGGAATTTGCCGCCGGCGACACCTATTCGGTCGCCGACATCACCGGGCTGATCGCCATCGATTTCATGAAGCCGGCACGCATCAAGGTGCCTGAGGAATGCGGGAACGTGCTGCGCTGGCACGCAGCGCTCTCTAGCCGGCCAAGCGCTGCTGCTTGAGGCTTGTTTTTGGAGAACCCGCCGGACATGAGCGAAGCGCTGGAGAGCCTTGCCGCCAAGGTGCGGGCTTGCCGCATCTGCGTCGAGCAGCCGCGCGGCCGGCCCCTGCCGCATCAGCCGCGCCCGGTGCTTGTGCCTTCGTCGAAGGCCCGCATCCTGCTTGCCGGCCAGGCGCCGGGCACGAAAGTCCACATCTCGGGCATGCCGTTCACCGACGCTTCCGGGGATCGCTTGAGGAACTGGCTCGGCGTCACCCCCGACGAGTTCTACGACACGGAGAAATTCGCCATCGTGCCGATGGGTTTCTGCTTTCCGGGCCAGGACGCCAAGGGCGCCGACCTGCCGCCGCGGCGCGAATGCGCCACCGCCTGGCGCGCCGATCTGATGGCGCTGATGCCGCAGATCGATCTGGTGCTGACGATCGGCGGTTATGCGCAGTCCTGGCACATGGGCACGGCGCGTGGGCCGTCGCTGACGGAAACGGTCAGAAACTGGCGCGCTGTCTGGGATGCTGCAGCCGGGCCGAAAGTGCTGCCGCTGCCGCATCCGTCATGGCGAAACACCGGCTGGCTGAAGAAGAATCCGTGGTTTGAAATGGATTTGCTGCCATTCCTGCGCTCGGAAATCCGCTATCGCCTCAATTAGGCATCTTGCAAGAAATCACTCGCTTTTGCCGGCATTGGCAGAATTTCTTTCTTGTGAAAGGGCCTGATAAAAAGGATTATAGCCAAACTATTCCGCTGGAGCCTTCCCATGGACCGCCTAGACAGAAAAATTCTTCGCCTCCTGCAGGAGGACGCGACGCTTGCGGTCGCCGATGTCGCCAAGAAAGTCGGCCTGTCGACCACGCCGTGCTGGCGGCGCATCCAGAAGCTCGAGGAAGAGGGCGTCATCAAGCGGCGCGTGGCCATTCTCGACCATGAGAAGGTCAATGTGCGCGTCACCGTCTTCGTTTCGATCCGCACCAATTCGCACAGCCATGAATGGCTGCGGCGCTTCTCCGAGGTCATCCAGGAATTTCCGGAGGTGGTCGAGTTCTACCGCATGAGCGGCGACGTCGACTATCTCTTGCGCGTCGTGGTGCCCGACATTGCCGCCTACGACGCCTTCTACAAGCGGCTGATCGCCAAGATCGAGATCCGCGACGTGTCGTCCTCCTTTGCCATGGAGCAGATCAAGTACACGACCGAGATCCCGCTCGACTACATGATCCTGGACAAGGAGTCGGGGGCCAACGCGGCCTGAGGATCTGGCGCTCGCGCTTCCCGATATGCGCGAAGTTGCGAGACCTAGTTCTTCTTTTTGTTGAGGAAATTCCACGGCGAGTTGACCGGGAGCGTGACGGCGTCCGGCACGCTGTCGACATCAGCCACCTCGGCCTTGCGCACGGTATAGCCGGACTGCACGATCAAGACGCCGTCCAGGATGAAGAGTTGGCTCTTCTCCATGCCGGGCTTCAGCACGCCGGTGACGGAGACCGGCTGGTATGCCTCCGCCATCCTGTAAGGATGCGCCGGCGTTACCAGCACGATCTGGTTCGGAGGCGGCGTCGGCATGTGGCTGCAGGCGCCGGTCCAAGGCACCAGCAGGAACTGGTAGACGAGGTCGCCCTCGCGATCGACCGGCAAGGCGTAGCCGGACAATTGAACGGTCTTGTCCTGCAGATTGAGCGACAGTGTCTCACCGTGATCGGGCAGTTTTGCCGCGATCATCGGCAGGTTGGCGTCCTCGGCGACCGCCTGCGTCGCCGGGCGCAAGTCTTTCCAGAAGATATGCGCGACGTCGGCCGCGGCGTCGGCTCTCGCGGTGGCGAGCATAAGCACGATCGCCAGCGTCGCGCTTGATCTGAAACGCCTGCTCATGGTGGTCATCCTCCGCCAGTCCCATTTCGGAAGCGAGTAAAAGCGTCGTGAGCTTACTTCGCTGAGATCACAGTCGTGTGGTCGCGAGCCGTTCGAGCTGTTTGACATCGGAAAGCTCCTTCACCGCGTCCTTGCCGATCCAGCGTGCCGTCTTGTCGGACGACGCCGCCAGTTTCTCGGCCAGCGCAAGGGCAGGGGCGTGCAGCGCCCTCGACCGCTTGCCGATCTGCCGCAGTGCCCAGTTCACCGCCTTGCGCACGAAGTTGCGCGGATCGCCGGCATGCCTCTCGATCGGCAGAGCAGCGAGGAAGCTCGCGTCCGGCTCCTTCTTCAGATGCACCGCCGCCCAGGCCAGCATGGCAAAGGCGGTGCGGCGGACAAACTCGCGCTCGTCCTTGGCGAATTCCTCGACCAGCTCACGCCAGAACGGTGTTTCGGCGAACAGGTCGGCAACGGTATCGACAATCTCCCAACTGTCGAAATCGGCGGCCCAGCGCCGGCATTGACCGATGTCGAGCTTCTTCGGCTCGCCGGTGAAAGCGGCCATCAATCGCGCTTCGCGAATGCCGGTGTCCCACAAGAGCAGCGACCGTTCCTGGTTCTTCTTCAGCTTGCGCGCCAGCGGCCGCAGATCGGAATTGCCGACGCCGAGCGCGGTTCTCGTGTTGATGCCGAATCGCGCCATGCCGGCGCGGTTTTTCTCGCTGCCGATCGAACGCAGATGGGCGACGATCTCGTCGGCGCTCCAGCTTGGATCGGGCAGGACCATCGCCGTCTATTTTTCCAGGCGGGCGAGCAGCGAGGACGTGTCCCAGCGCCTGCCGCCAATGTCCTGCACGTCCTTGTAGAACTGGTCGACCAGCGCGGTCACCGGCAGCTTGGCGCCGTTGCGGTTGGCTTCGGCGAGGCAGATGCCGAGATCCTTGCGCATCCAGTCGACGGCGAAGCCGAAGTCATATTTTCCGGCGTTCATCGTCTTGTGGCGGTTCTCCATCTGCCAGGAGCCGGCAGCGCCCTTGGAGATCACCTCGATGACCTTCTCAATGTCGAGGCCGGCCTTCTTGCCGAAATGGATGCCTTCGGCCAGCCCTTGGACGAGGCCGGCAATGGCAATCTGGTTGATCATCTTGGTGAGCTGGCCGGCGCCCACGGGTCCCATCAGCCCGACCATGCGGGCATAGGCATCGATGACCGGCTTGGCCTTGTCGAAGGCGGCCTGCTCACCGCCGACCATGACGGTCAGCACGCCATTCTCGGCGCCCGCCTGGCCGCCCGACACCGGCGCATCGAGGAAGGAAAAGCCGGCCTTTCCGGCGGCTTCGGCCAGTTCGCGCGCGACTTCGGCCGAGGCTGTCGTGTTGTCGATGAAGACGGAGCCCTTCTTCATCGCGGCGAAGGCGCCGCTCGCGCCTGTCGTCACCGAGCGCAGGTCGTCGTCATTGCCGACGCAGGAGAAGACGAAATCCTTGCCTTCGGCCGCCTCGGCCGGTGTCAGCGCAAGTCTGCCGCCATGCTGGGCGACCCATTGTTCGGCCTTGGCGGTCGTGCGGTTATAGACGGTGATGTCGTGGCCGCCCTTGTTCCTGAGGTGCCCGGCCATCGGATAGCCCATGACGCCAAGACCGAGAAATGCAACCGATGCCATAAGCCTGCCTTCCAACAACAGATTTCAGTGGCGGAAGGTCTAGGCTATGCGAAAAATTCGTCAAGGCGTGCAAAGCCGCATCGACTGGTGCAGGCCCGTCATCGTTTGAGGTGAATGGTGATCCGGCGTTCGATCCATTCGACGCCGTGACGCAGGATCTCGACCAGCACCAGGTAGACGATCGCCACCCAGATATAGGCCTGGATGTCGAAAGATTTTGCGTAGGCGAGCTTCGCGTTGCCCATCAGGTCGTAGACGGTGATGATGGCGACAATCGCCGAGGCCTTGATCATCAGGATGAGCTCGTTGCCGTAAGGCCGCAGCGCCACGATGATCGCCTGCGGCATGATCACCTTGCGCAGCGTCTGCAGCTTGTGCAGGCCAAGCGAGGCCGCGCCTTCCCACTGGCCCCGCGGAACGCTTTCGATGGCGCCGCGCAGGATCTCGGCCTGGTAGGCGGCGGTGTTGAGCGAAAAGGCAAAGACGCCGCAGTAGAACGCCTCGCGGAAGAACCACCATAGTCCGACGGTTTGCAGCTCGGGACGGAACGAGCCGACACCGTAATAGACCAGATAGGTCTGCACGAGCAGCGGGGTGCCGCGGAAGAAGTAGACGTAGCAATAAGCCAATCCGGAAAGGATGCGGTTCTTGGACATCCGCCCGTAGGCAACCGGCAACGAGAGGATAGCGCCCGCCACCATCGAGATGCCGACCAGGGACAGGGTGGTTCCGAGCCCCTGCAGATAGGCCGGCGCGTATCTGGCGAAGAAATCGGCGTTCCAGGCGTGGACCAGATAGGCGACGATGCCGATGCCGAAAAGGCCCCAGAGGCCGACCAGCGCGTAGCCTATGATGCGCACGCGCGGCCAGCCGCGAGCCCGGGGCGGTGGCCTGTCAACCGCAATAGCCTGGCTGACGCTCATCGTGCCTCCCTCCGCCCGAGCGAGCGCTGGATATAGCCGGTGGCGACCGAGGACAGGATGGCCAGCACAAGGAAGACCAGCGCCGCGACACTGTAGAAGAGGAAGGAATGCTTGGTGACGCGCGCCGCGACACCGGCATTGCGCAGGGTTTCCGCTAAATTGACGACCGACACCAGCGAGGTGTCCTTGAGCAGGCTGAGCCAGCAATTCTCCAGACCGGGGAAGGCGATGCGCAGCAGTTGCGGCAGGATCACCAGGCGCATCGTCTGCCATTTCGAAAGGCCAATGGCGTAGCCGCCCTCATACTGGCCCTTGGGAATGGCGCGAAAGGCGGAGAGAAAGACTTCGCTAGCGTAGGAGGAGAAGATCAGCGCCAGCACGATCATGCCGGCAATGAAGCTGTTCACGTCGATTGTCGCCTCGGGCTCGAACAGGCGGACGACATATTGCAGCAGCAGCGGCATGCCGAAGAAGAACAGGAACAGCGTCACCAGTTCGGGCAGGCCGCGAAAAACAGTGGTGTAGATGTTGGCCGCGAGCCGGAGCGCGGGCTCTTCGTGCTGCTTGGCGAAGGCGACGAAGAACCCGATCGCCAGGCCTATCGGCAATGTCGCAAGCGCCAGCGCAACCGTGACCAGCACACCAGACGCAATGTCGTCACTCCAGCCATCCGGTCCCCAACTGAGAAGTGTCCAAATGCTTTGGGCTGGCATTGGCGGGGCGTGTCTCCGTGGCGATCCCGGAATGGAGGCAGGGCGGCGAGGTGATCCTCACCGCCCTGAGCGCAAATGATCAGGACTCGGCGCCGTAGACGTCGAACTTGAAGTACTTGTCGTTGATTTCCTTGTACTTTCCATTCTTGCGGATAGCGTCGATCGCGGAATTCAGCTTGTTGACCAGGTCGGTCTCGCCCTTACGCACGGCAATGCCGGCGCCCGGTCCGAAAATCTCGACCGGCTGCGGCGAGGGCTGGCCGAGGATCTTGCAGCAGGCGCCGTCGGGCGAATCCAGCCACTGCTGCAGCACGACGATGTCGTCCTCGATGGCGTCGAGACGGCCATTGGCGAGGTCGGCCTGTTCCTCGGGGCTGCTCGGATAGCCCTTGATAGTGCTGTCGGTGTAGGTCTTCGAGGCATAGTTGAAGTGGGTCGTCGTGGTGGCGACGCCGATCGTCTTGCCGGCGAGGTCTTCCTTGGTCACGCCCTTGAGCGGCGAATCCTTCGGCACGGCGATCGCCGACGGCGTGTTGTAATATTTGTGGGTGAAGTCGACCTTTTCCTGGCGCTCTGGCGTGATCGACATGGAAGCGACGATGGCGTCGAACTTGCCGGCCTGGAGCGCCGGGATGATGCCGTCCCAATCCTGCGCGACGAAGGTGCACTTCACCTTCATTTCGTCGCAGAGGGCCTTGGCGATGTCGATGTCGAAGCCGACCAGCTGGCCGTCCGAGGTCAGGTTGTTGAAGGGCGGGTACGCGCCTTCGGTGCCGATCCTCAGGGTCTTTTCCTGAGCCTGGGCGACGCCAAGTGTCAGCAGCGCGGCCGAAGCGGCAAGCGCGATACGCAGTGCAATACGCATGATAATCCTCTCATATTGTCATGGCCGCTGTCCCGTGCGGCTCTTGTGGGCGGAGCCTTTTTGACCGCCCGCTGCGCGGGATACTCCCACTCTTTGCAAGAAAAAAGCAACTGCAAAAACAACAGCAAACGGCAACCGCCGTGTGCCGCTGCGTTACTTGCCTGGACTGACGAGACCGGTCGCGCGCTCGATAAAATCGGCTATCGATTTCGTATCGTCGAGGTTGAAGACCGGCAGCTTTTCGCCTTCGACCGGAAAGTCGGCGGCGACAGCCACGATGTTCGGGTCGTTGATCGAAAGCGGCGTCCGGTCCTTGGCCTCCAGCCGTCTCGCTTCGATCTTTTGGTGTGATTCGCGCTTGTAGCCTTCGACCAGCACGATGTCCGAGGGCGCCAGCCGCGCCAGGATGTCGTCCAGCGCCGGCTCGTCCTCGTTGCGCAGTTCGTGCATCAATGCCCAGCGCCGTCCGGAGACGACCGCGGCCTCCATCGCGCCGGCCTGGCGGTGGCGGAAACTGTCTGTGCCGGGCTTGTCGATGTCGAAGTCATGATGGGCATGCTTGACCGTCGAGACCGTCCAGCCGCGGCGCACCAGCTCGGCGACCAGCTTTTCGGTCAGGGTCGTCTTGCCGGAGTTCTTCCAGCCGGTGATGCCGAACACGCGTCTCATGGCTCAAGGCTTTGCAACAGACGCTCGGCCTCCGCAAGATCGTCGGGCGTGTTGATGTTGAAGAACGGGTCTAGCCGCTCGCCTCCGGCTTCGAGCATCGGAAACTCCACCTCGACAAAACCATGCCGCTCCATGAAGGCCGAGACCCGTCGAGTTTCCTCCTCAACCAGGAAATGGCGCAGGGCATCGCGCAGGCCGAGCGGCCAGAGTGCGAAGGTCGGGTGCCACCTGCCGTCGGAACTAGCGACCGCGATCGCGCCCGGCCGTGCCCGAGCGGCAACGGCCAATCGCTCGACGAGATCGCCAGGGAAGAACGGCGTGTCGCCGGCCGCACTGACCAGCGACCGGTAGCCCGTGTCCGCTGCCGCCCATTCAAGGCCGGTGAGGATGCCGGCGAGCGGGCCGGCATGGCCCTCTATCGTATCGGCAAGCACCGGAAGGTTGGTGCCAGCAAACCGTGCCGGATCGCCGTTGGCGTTGAGCGCCAGCGTGGCGACCTGCAGTGTGAGACGCGCGGCGACATGCTCGATCAGCCTGACCTTGCCCAGCGAAAGCAGCGTCTTGTCGCCGCCGCCCATCCGGCGCGACTGGCCTCCCGCCAGGATGATGCCTGCAACGCTTCGGTCCATCGGGACTATATGCCGTCCGGCGCCATGTCGGGTCCAGCGCTTTCGGCGGCAGGCTGGCGCCTGCCGACGACACGCTCGCGGTAGAGCGCGTAGAGGCCGGAGCCGATGATGATCGCGGCGCCGACGATCATCGGCAGGTCGGGGATATCGCCGAAGATGACGAGGCCGAGCACTATCGACCACAGCAGCGCCGTATAGCGGAAGGGCGCGATGAAGGAGATGTCGCCCGAGCGCATCGCCATGATGATGAACTGATAGCCGATGAGCACGAGCACGGCGGCCAGCGCCAGCAGCGCCGTCGCCTTGGCGGTCATGGGCGTCCAGCCGCCCATCGGCGGGAGCAGCAGCGCACCCAGGATCGTCATGGCCAGCGCAGTCGCGGTCGATACCAGCATGGTCGGGATCGCTTGCGGGATGCGCTTGGTGGCGAGATCGCGCACCGCGCAGCAGCCGACGCTCGCCAGCGCCAGCAACGAATAGGCGCTGAAACCCTCGAAGCCCGGCCGCACGATGATCAGCACGCCGGCAAAGCCGACGGCAATGGCGAGCCAGCGGCGCCAGCCGACGCCCTCGCCGAAGAACAGTGCGGCGCCCATCGTCACGGCCAGCGGCAGCGCCTGCAGAACGGCGGAGACGTTGGCGATCGGCAAATGGGCAAGGGCGATCAGGAACGACACGGTCGCGCCGGCTTCGCCGGCGACACGCAGCGCGACCATCGGCTGCAGCATGGCGCGTGGATCAGCAAGCGCGCCGCGCCGCCAGGCGAGCAGACCGACGAAGAGCGAGGCGAAGGCGCCACGCACCAGCATTACCTGCGCCATGTTCATCGATTCGGATGAGAATTTGGTGATCGCGTCGTTCAAGGTGAAGCCGATCATGGCCACGACCATGAACAGTGCGCCGCGAAGATTTGGCGAAAGAGGCAAGGGCGCTTCCGGGTTATGTTCTCTCGCAAGCGTCTAACAGCCAGCGGCAAGACAGCAACGTCAAAGAAATGGGCCACAGGAGGTTCCTGCGGCCCTCAATATCGGCTGCAATCCCTGAGCGATTATTTCGGTGTGCCGTTGCCGTTCTGGCCGGCGATGGTCCACAGCCCGTGCAACGAGCCGTCCTTCTCCACCTTGTAGACGACGAGGCCGATTTCCTTGCCCATCACATAGCCGGCGGAAAAGGCATCATCGTTGCGCATGCAAATGCCGTCGGAGGACGAGCCGCCGGTTTCCCAATGGATCGTGCAGGTTGTGTCGCTGGTCAGCGTGATGGTTGCCTCGCCGCCATATTTCGATCCGTCGAAATTGGTGCCGGCGACAGTGTAGGTGCCACCGATCGACTGAGCGGCCGCAGGCACCAAGGCAATCCCGAGCATTGCAAGCGAAGCCAAGAATTTGCGCATGAGAATTCCCCCTGAATGCGAAAATCGCTTCATGAGGCTAGGCCGGAACAAGTCGGCGGTAAATCGGGTGGAAGTCGGCGCGGATGGTTTATTTCCAGTGCGCCGAGCGCAGCTCAAGGGCCGCGCAGGCTGGCGGCGATCGCCCCGCTCAGCGGATCGTATTTCGCCTTAAGCGAGGAAGGATACTCGATCCAGACGGTGCGGATGACACCATCCTTTCCGAACAGGCGCCGTTCGTAGAAGACCTTGTCGCCCTTGATGCCAGAAACCACCGCCCAATTCTTCCCGGACTTGCTGTAAGTGATCTTGTAGCCCGGCCCGGTGTTTGCCTTTTCGTCGGCGACGAAGCCCTTCGGAGTGTCGTTGTCGATGTTATAAATGCCCGAGCAGGTCAGGCTGGCGCCGTCGGGCGCGCTCCATTGCTGCCCATCGCCGTTTTCTGGCTCGGGCAAGCGGTCGCTGAAAATCTCGTCGGGGAAGGTGCAGGACGTGCCGAAGCGCGCATTGACGTAGGTGAACGGCTTTGCGATTGCCGCTGTCGTCGCAATCGTCAGCAACGAGAAGGCGATCACCAAAGGCGCGCCCTGGACGAGATGAACACACTTCATGATGCCCCCAAGGTCCGTGACCGAGGGTGATCCTGCACCAAATCGGAGAAAAAATCAGCCGCCGGTGACGCTCATATGGCGCGATACCGAGGGTCGGCTGGTGCGGCGGTCGATGACGAAATCATGGCCCTTCGGCTTGCGCCCGATCGCCTCGTCTATGGCCTCGCCGACCAGCTCATTGCCTTCGGAGGCGCGCAGCGGCGCTCTCAGGTCGGCGGCGTCCTCCTGGCCGAGGCACATATAGAGCGTGCCGGTGCAAGTCAGCCGGACGCGGTTGCAGCTTTCGCAGAAATTATGCGTCATCGGGGTGATGAAACCGAGCCGACCGCCGGTCTCGGCGACCTGGACATAGCGGGCAGGGCCGCCGGTCTTATAAGGAATGTCGGTCAGCGTGAACTGGCGCTCAAGCGAGGCGCGCAGCAACGACAGCGGCAGATACTGGTCGGTGCGGTCGGCGTCGATCTCGCCCATCGGCATGGTCTCGATGACCGTCAGATCCATGCCGCGACCATGCGCCCAGCGCAGCATCTCCGGTATTTCAGCGTCGTTGAAGTCGCGCAGCGCCACGGCATTGAGCTTGACCTTCAGGCCCGCCGCTTGCGCGGCGTCGATGCCTTCCATGACCTTGCCGAGATTGCCCCAGCGGGTGATCTGGCGGAATTTGTCGGCATCGAGCGTGTCGAGCGAGACATTGATGCGCTTCACGCCGCAGTCGGCGAGCTCGGCGGCAAAGCGCGACAGCTGCGAGCCGTTGGTGGTGAGCGTCAGCTCTTCCAGCGCGCCGCTCTCAAGATGCCGCGACAGCTGGCGAACCAGGTGCATGATGTTCTTGCGCACCAGCGGCTCGCCGCCGGTCAGCCTCAGCTTCCTGACGCCCTTTTCGATGAAGACGCTGCAGAGCCGGTCGAGCTCCTCGAGCGAGAGCAGATCCTTCTTGGGCAGGAAGGTCATGTCCTCGGCCATGCAATAGGTGCAACGGAAATCGCAGCGGTCGGTAACCGACACGCGCAGATAGCTGATCGTGCGACCGAAGGGGTCGATCATGTCCATTGCAAGCGCTTCCGTGGCCTGAGCAGCGTCGTTATATACGGCTATGTGATACGATCCAACCGCGCATTCAAGATAGAAGCTCTCGATCTTTGGTAACATTCCCCGACCGACATTCTCTGTCGGCTGCCTTCTATCACCTTTTCGCACTGCGCGAACCGGCGTAGGGAAGGGCGCAACGCATTTAGGAAGAAACATGACGGCGCCGAAGGAACTCAGGGTCTCGAAGGACCGCAAGCTGCTCACCGTGACCTTTGCCGGGCATCAGCCGTTCGAACTGCCGGCGGAGTTCTTGCGCGTTGCCTCGCCTTCTGCCGAGGTGCAGGGCCATTCGCCGGATCAGCGCGTGACTGTGCCCGGCAAGCGCAATGTCGCGATTCTTAAGATCGAGCCGGTCGGCAATTACGCGGTGCGCATCACCTTCGACGATTTCCACGACACCGGCATCTTCACCTGGAACTATCTTCACACGCTCGGGCATGAAAAGGACGAGCGCTGGAACGCCTACCTCGCCGAGCTGGCCGAGAAGGGGCTCAGCCGCGACCGCTAGCCTGGCCCAAGACTTTCGACTGGGTGTCGTCAAAGCGTCATGGACATAAAGTAGCGCCGGCAAAAGGTCAGGAGGCGAAAAGATGTCGCTCATCACATCGGTCGAACAGCTCGAAGCCCTCTACGGGCTGCCTGGCGAGGCCTCGGTCGCCAAGGAGCTCGACCATGTGATCCCGCAGTATGCAGCCTTCATCGAAGCCTCGCCTTTCGTGGCGCTGGCGACCTGCGGGCCGGAGGGGCTGGACTGCTCGCCGCGCGGCGATCTCGCCGGCTTCGTGCGCCTCCTGGACGAAAAAACGCTGATGATGCCCGACAGGCGCGGCAATAACCGCGCCGATTCGCTGAAGAACATTATTCGCGATCCGCGCGTCGGGCTGCTCTTCCTTGTGCCGGGCTCCGGCACGACGCTGCGCGTCAACGGCCGCGCCCATATCACAGCCGATGCCGAGCTTTGCGCGTCCTTCATGGTCGATGGCAAGCCGGCACGGTCGGTCACCGTCGTCGCCGTCGCCGCGGTCTATTTCCAGTGCGCACGCGCCATCGTGCGCTCGGAGCTCTGGAACCCGGCAAAGCATGTCGACCCGAAGTCGCTGCCGACGCCCGGCCAGATCCTCGAGATCACCAGCCGCAGAAATATCAATGGCGCCGCATATGACAAGGAATGGCCGGAGCGGGCAAAGCAGACCATGTGGTAGCGGCCTCGAGAGCGCCCGGTCAGGCCTCCTTCAGGACATCGGCGATCTTGCGCATCTGCTCGCCGATCATGTCGCACTGCTCCGCTGTCGACTGGCTCATCGCCTTCTCGATGAGCGCCATATGCACTTTCAGCGCCCGCATCAGCAGGGCCTCGCCGGCTTCGGTGAGGTTCAACCGCAGCACGCGCTTATCCTTTTCGTCGCCTTCGCGCCGCAACAGGCCGCGGGCTTCCAGTTGCGGCAACAGCATCGTGATGTTTGAGCGGCCGACCAAGAGCTTGCGGGCAAGGTCGTGCTGCGACATCCCGGGATGACGGTAGAGGTTCATCAGCACGTCGAGCTGCGCCGGTTTGAGGTCGAGCGGCGCCAGCTTCACCGCCAGCGTGCGCTCCAGCACATGGCAGGCGCGCGCCACCGCAACCCAGTTGCGAAAGCGCGGATTGTCCCAGGGCAGCTCTTGCTTAATGTTCATGTTTGAACTATTATGTTCATGCTTGAACGAATGGTTGGACCGACACTATGGCATCATTTGGATTGAAGGTCATCCGAGGCGTCTTCGGCGCGGCCGAGCATGTCGCGCCGCGTCTCAGTGGCCGCGCCGCGTTCGAATTGTTCTGTCGCACGCCAAACGTCAAGGCCTTGAGCGATGGCGAGCGCCGCGCGGTCGAGCGCGCTGCAGGCTTCATGGCCGAGGCGCGCCATCACCGGCTGAAGACGAAGGCGGATTGCGTTGCGGTGCATGAGTTCCGGCCGGGGCCGGGCAGGGGCTCCCGCGGCACCGTGCTCGTCATCCATGGCTGGCGCTCGCGCACCGAATACATGCGAACTCTGATCGATGGGTTTCGCGACGCCGGCTACAAGGTGGTCTCGCTTGACCTGCCGGGCCACGGCCATTCGCTCGGGCGACATCTCAATATGGTGACCGCGGTCGACGCCGTGCGAGTCGCAGGCGAATGGTTCGGCCCGTTTGCCGCCGCTGTCGGCCATTCCTTCGGCGGCGCTGTCGCGGCCAATGCGGTTGCCGCTTCAGTGAAAGGCATGCCGCCGCTTGCGGCCGAGAAACTGGTTCTGATCGCGGCGCCGAGCTCGCTGCCGGCCATCTTCGACGATTTCAGCCACCGGCTCAATGTCGGGCCGCGCTCCCGGGTCGCCATGGCGGATCGGGTGAAGCATTTGTCAGGACGGCCGCTCAGCGATTTCACGGGCGACCGCCAGCTCGCCGAGGCTCCGGTGCCGACGCTGATCATTCATGCGCCTGACGACCGCGAAGTCCATGCCGATCACGCAAAACGGTATGCGGGAGCCGGCGATCATGTGAGCCTGCATTGGGCCGAAGGGCTTGGCCACCGCCGCATCCTTGCCGATAAGGTTGTGGTCGCGCGCGCCGTGCGCTTCGTCGCCGAGGAACGCCAACCGGCGCTGCATTGAGAATTAACGCGGGAGGGGCCTGCTGCCGTCTTCCGTCCGGAGTTGCGAATGGCTCAGTCGGCCTTCTTCTTCTGCCCTGGCTCGACCGGCAGGCCGGCAGCCTTCCAGGCTGTGTAGCCGCCAAGGATGTGTTTGACCGGCGCGAGACCCATGTCCTGCGCCGTCTTGGTCGCCAGCGCCGAACGCCAGCCGCCGGCGCAGAAGAAGACGAAGGTCTTGCCGGAGGCGAAGAACGGCTTGTGATAAGGGCTTTCGGGGTCGATCCAGAATTCGAGCATACCGCGCGTTACATGCTTGGCGCCGGGAATTTTGCCGTCGCGCTCGACCTCGCGGGGGTCGCGCAAATCGACGAAGATGGTGCCGTCATCCTCCAGCAGCCCGGCCGCTTCCTCAGGCGAAACCACCTCGATCTCGGCATTCGCCTCGTCAAGAAGTTCGCGATATCCCTTCTTCACTGCGCATCCTCCAGGCCATGGCTCGCGCCCGCCGGAATTTCGATCACAAAGACCGCTGTTTGTCACGGGCCGATGTTTGTCAGGCAGGAAGGCCGGTCATGGTGGCCCAGGCCGCATGGCGCCAACGCCTGATTGTTACCGAGGCCTCTGAAACCGGGAGCCGCCCTGCCGCATTGTGTCTCACACGGATGTGAAACTGTTCTGCAACACGGTCGCGAAAATTTATGGAAGCTTAACGGAATCAGTATGAATCGGTACAGTCGCGCATTACATCCGCCATGCGGAGGGCGGGACCGTCTAGCGGCGCGGAACGGGAAACCGGTTTCAACCGGTGCGGGTGAAGCATGAAAATCCTCGGGAACAAAAAGGCCGCCATGCCGATCGCGATCGCGGCGGCACTTGCCTTCGGCCAGCAGCCGGCGAGCGCGCAGGGGCTGTTCGACATGCTGTTCGGCGGCGGCATCCGGCACAATTCCCAAGGAGAATTTCCGCCGCCGCCAAAGCCGCGCAAGGTGCAGCCTGGCACAGGCGGTAGCGTCAGGATCAGCAGCCCGACCTACAATACCTACAGGGCCGACAAGCTTGTGCGCGTCGACTTCAAGTCGCTGCTGCCCGCCCCGCCGCCCGCGACCGCGCAAGATGCTGCCTTTGTGCCCTCCGTGAGCGGAAGCGCGTTCCGCGATGCGCTGGCAAGCCTGAGCGATTATGAACTCTTTGCCGAGCCCGATATCGCCAAGGCGCTCATCGCCTACTATTCGGCCAATCCGGATTTCATCTGGGTGACAGGGGATGCACCCAACAGCAGGGCGCAGGATGCCGTGCGGGTGCTTGGCGAAGCGGCGAGCTACGGCCTGACGCCTGCCGATTACTCCGTCGATGTTCCGGCGGCGGCCACGAATGCCGCCTTGCCCGAAGCGCGGACCAAGGAACTGGTTCGCTTCGAGATGGCGCTATCGGCGCGCGTGCTGCGCTACGCCCATGACGCCCAGAGCGGCAGAGTCGATCCGAACCGCATGACCGGCTATTACGATTTTCCGGCCAAGCCGCTCGATCTCGAAGGCGTGCTGAAGACGCTGGCGCACACGCAAGAGGTGCGCACCTATCTCGAATCGCGGCACCCGCAGAACCCTGAATATCAGGCGCTGCGCGTCGAGTTGGAGTCGCTCCGGGCAAGCGAGGAGAACGAGATCGTCGTCGATCCGAAGCTGCTCCTGAAGCCCGGTGAAAGCAGCCCGGAACTGCCCAAGCTTTTGACTTTGATCGCGCGCAACCTCGATGACGAGATGGGCGGTGACTTCGGCGAGACCCTCGCCCGGCTCGGCAAGAGCGAGCTTTACGATCCTGACCTGGTGCCGGTGATCAAGGCGGTGCAGAAGCGGGCCGGCATGAAGGGCGACGGCGTCATCGGCCCGCGCACCGTCGCCTCGCTCGCCGGAACGTCCAAGGCCGACAAGGTCGAGAAGGTCATGGCGGCGCTTGAAGAGCTGCGCTGGCTCCCCTCCGATCTTGGCAGCCCGCGCGTCTTCATCAACCAGCCGGCCTTCACCGCAAGCTACATCGACAATGGCGAGGAGAAGCTGAAGACCCGCGTGGTCATCGGCAAGGTCACCAACCAGACCGCATTTTTCTACAACCAGATCAAGCAGGTCGACTTCCACCCCTATTGGGGCGTGCCGCAGTCGATCATCGTCAACGAGATGCTGCCGAGGCTGCGCAGCGATCCGGGCTATCTGGACCGTGCCGGCTATGAGGTGACGGATTCCAGCGGCAGGCGAGTTCCCTCTGCGGCGGTGGACTGGGGCGCCTACGGTGCCAAAATCCCGTTCAGCGTGCGCCAGCAGCCGAGCGAGGCCAATGCGCTTGGCGAGTTGAAGATCCTCTTCCCCAACAAGCACGCCATCTACATGCACGACACGCCGCAGAAGTCGTTCTTCGGGCGCGACATGCGCGCGCTGAGCCATGGCTGCATCCGCCTGCAGGATCCGCGCGGCATGGCGGCCGCTGTGCTCGGCACGTCGGTCGACGACATCGCCGAGAAGCTGAAGCACGGTCATTCGACCGAGAATGTCACGCGCGTCATCCCGGTCTATGTCGCCTATTTCACCGCTTGGCCGGACATGTCCGGCAAGGTCGAATATTTCGACGACGTCTACGATCGCGATTCGAAGCTGATGCAGGCGCTGGATGCGACCGAAGCGGTGCGCGCACCGTCAACCTAAGCGCTCGATGAGCGGGCGCCTGAAACCGGCGTCACGTCCGGCAATGAGCCAATAAACGAAACCGGCCACCAGCCCGGCCGCGACGATGATGCCAAGGTCGGCCCAGCGTTCCGGATCGTGCGGCGCGTCCCGAGAGAGCAGCATGAAACCGGCGGTCGCAACCACGCCGCCGGACAGCATATGCAGCCAGAAGCTCCGCAACGAGAAGACCTCGGCAATAAGCGCAAAGATCAGAGTCGGCATGCCGGTCGCCACAATCGTCAGGAAATAGACGAACATGCCAAGCGGCGGCACGACCAGCACGGCGACGGGCGTGAACTGCATCAGCTCGAAATAGCTTGGGGCGTTGGGCAGCGAGCTCAACGCTGCATAGATCGGGACCAACGCGACCAGTCCGACGAGCACCGCGACCAGATAGCCGGCGAGCACCATCAGGATGCGCTTTAGAACGTAGCCAACCATTGCCATGCACCCCCGTGCCCGCAATCATGGCGCGCAGTCAGCCATCAAACGTGCATCGACGCAAGTCTCGGATAGGGAGGCGCGGCCCAGCTGCGGGCGGCCGTATCAGGCGTTACTTCGGTTCGCCGGTGACCGGATCGTAGGTGATTTCGACCTTGGCCTTGTCGGTCGTGTAATAGGTGACGGTATAGCCGTCGCTGCTCCAGCCGACCTCCTTGATATACTGGAAGTCGCTCCGCTTCTCGACCTTGGTCAGGATTTCCGAGAGCTTCTTGGCATTTTGCGGCGGCAGCGCTTGCGCTTCGGCCGCGAAAGCCGACCCGCCGACAAGGAAAAACGCGATACCGCTTGCCAAAAGAACACCGCGCATGACTGCCCTCAATCTCTCGTGGTGGCATGAACGCGCTGACAACTCGAATCCTGGCCCGTTGGTTCCGCCAACGGCGGGCAACGCCTTGCTCCACAGTTGGTCCGTCACGCCCGGCGCGACCTCTATGCGCGAAAGCTTAAATAAGTAAAACGGCGCGAATCCAACAAGTAAGGAGGCTTCTGCAACATCGGACTTCAGGTAACGAACGACTAACCATGGCTTGCGCCGAAACCGCCTTCCATTAGCTGTTCGTGGTAGAGCTTTTGGCCAGACCCTGTTAGAGTCCCGGACCAACAGGGTGGCAACGGCGCGCCGAGCCTGCCGGGGATCTTCCATCGGCAAACGGCGAAGTGTTTTTGGGAGCGGAAGTCGCCTGTTCTGGACCGAAAACAGGGACCGGGGGCTCAACCATGGCTGAACGGAACTATACCCGTCAGCTTGCGACAATCATTTCTATCGACGCCGTTGGTTTTTCGCGGCTGATGGGCATCGACGACGAGCGCGCCGTCGCGGCCTTCGAGGAAAGGCGCGATATCATCACGGACAGCTGCGGCGCCTTTGGCGGCCGCACGTTTGGTGTTGCCGGCGACAGCATCATGGCCGAATTCGGCAATCCAATCGAAGCCTTGCGCGCGGCGTTCGATTTCCAGGACCGGATCATGGCACTCAATGCCTCGGCCGCGGATGAGATGCGCATGCCGTTCCGGGCCGGGATCAACACCGGAGGCGTCATCGTCCGCGAGGGCCGCCTCTATGGCGACGACGTCAACATTGCCGCGCGCCTCCAGGAATTCGCTCCGCATGACGGTCTAGCTATCTCAGAGACGACCTGGCACCACGTAAAGGACAAGACGGCGGCGGTTTTCACCGATCTTGGTGAGTTCATGCTCAAGAACATCGCCCTGCCTGTACGTGTGCTGATCGCCGGACGCGGCGGCAACGGCGCGGCCATGGCTGCGCCGCTGGCCGCCATCCCTACCGCTCCCGTCCATGACAGACTCGCATCGAAGGGCCCGCCGGCAATCGCGGTGCTGCCGTTTCACGGCAGCAACGGAGGCGAGCCTGACGTCGGCTACATGGCCGACGGCATTGCGGAAGACATCATCTACGGCCTGTCCAACACCCGCTGGCTCTCGGTGATCGCGAAGGGCTCCAGCTTCCAGTTTCGCGACGACCAGCTCGGAACCAGGCTCATCGGCAATGCGCTTGGCGCGCGCTACATCGTCGGCGGCACGCTGGCGCGCCACAGCGGCCAGATACGCCTCAACGCCTCGCTGACCGACACGTCGAACGGGCGCCTGGTCTGGTCGCAGCGCTTCGACCGCGACCTCATCGACATCTTCAGCCTGCGCGACCAGATCGGCAGCGAGATCGTTTCGATCCTCGACAAGGAGGTCGACCGAGCCGAGCAGGTGCGCACCTTCCAGGTGCCGTGGGAAAGCCTCGAGACCTGGCAGCTGGTGCGGCGGGGCCGCTGGCACATGAACAGGCGCACGCGCAAAGACACCGAGATCGCGCTCGAATTCTTCGAGAAGGCTTACCAGGAAGATCCGAATTCCAGCGCCGTGCTGAACGAGCTGGCATGGTGGTATTTCTGGCGGGCATGGCTGCGCTTCGGCGACAGCGACGACCTGGCCAAGGTCGAAGAATTTGCGCGCAAGTCGCTGTTGATGGACAGCCTCGACGCGCGGCCGCACGCCTATCTCGGGGCGGCCGACATCATGCGCGGCCAGCCGGCATCGGCGGCGGAGCATCTGGCCGAGGCGATCCACATCAATCCGAGCTTTGCCTTCGCCCGCTCGGCAATGGGCAGCGCGCGGCTGCTGCTTGGCGATGCCGCCGGCGCGATCCCGTTCTTCCTGGATACCGAGCGGCTGAGCCCGTTCGACCTCTACCGCTTTCACAATCTGGGCGAGCTGGCTGCCGCATACTGTTTGGTCGAGGACTGGCCGGCGGCAATTGCGGTTGCCGATCGCTCGCTCAACCTTTCGCCGGGCTATTTCTACGCCAGGTTCCTCAAAATCGGCGCCTTGATGCGGAGCGGCCGTCTTGAGGAGGCCGAACGCGAACGCGCCATTCTGGCAACCAGGCATCCCGATTTTTCCGAGCAGCGGATTCGCTGGATACCGTTCGTCGATCCTGCGAAGAACAACTTCCTGATCGCGAATTTCGGCCAGGCCAAGTCCATCGCATGATTGCTGGAACCGAACACCGATGATTGTGAAAAAAATCACATACGCCGGACCGAACCAAACCTAGGCCAGACAATAGCCGGCATCGCAGTGACGTGGACAGCCGGGGGGCTCGAACGCGCATGATCAAGTTGAAGTATTTCGCTGCTGTCCGCGCTGCCCAGAAGAGCCAGCGCCCTGTCGCCGAAATGCCGCCCTTCGATATCGACCGGCTCCGCGCCAAGGGGCTTGCGTCCCGTATCGCCGGCTTCCTTTTCAACGACCCGCGCTGGCTGCTGGCGCTGCTGCGCCGCTTCTGGCCGAACCTGGCCTTCGGCAATTTCCTGCTTGTCACCAAAGGCGTCGATGTGCGCGACATTTTGGAGCGCGGCGACGAGTTCGAGACACCGTACGGGCCGGAAATGGCAGAACTGGCCAGGGGATCGAACTTCATCCTCGGCATGCAGGACGGGGCCGCCTACCGGCAAATGAAATCGGCCGTGCTGAGCGCCTTTCCGCCGGCGGAAGTCGAAGCCGCCGTCAGGCCGATCGCCGAGCGTCATTCGCGCGACATCATGACCCGGGCCAGCCCCGGCTTCGACGCCATCGGCGGGCTGATGAAGATCGTTCCGGTACGCATCTGTCGCGACTATTTCGGCCTCGAGATCGACGATGAAACCGAATTCGCCGACTGGTCGATCGCGCTCAGCGCGCTGTTCTTTTCCGATCCGACAGCGAGCCCAACGACACGTCAGCTCGCGATCGTCGGCGGCGATCGTCTGATCAAGGTCATCGACCGCTCGATTGCCGCGATCAGGGAAAGGGGAGGGAAGGACGAACGGCCGCTGGCGCGCCTCGTCGCGCTCATGGATCAAGGGCGCCTATCGCAGCCCGATATCCATTCGATCATGCTCGGTATGATTGCCGGCTTCGTTCCGACCAATGTGCTTGCCGGCGGCAATTGCCTGGACGTCATCCTGTCGCGGTCAGATGCAAGGCAGGCTGTCGACGCAGCCATTGCAGCGGGCGATACCGGCAAACTCGATAGGGCGATCCTGGAAGCCATGCGCTTCAAGCCGATCTGGGTCGGCCCGTGGCGCTACACCGCCCGTGACGCGGTCATCGGCCAGGGCACCCGGCGAGAGCGCCTTGTGAAGGCCGGAACGGTCGTCATGCCGGCGACCTTTTCCGCCATGTTCGATCCCGAAATCGTGCAAAGGCCAAACGAATTCGACACCTCGCGGCCTCATCGCGATTACATGGTGTTCGGCCACGGCATTCATCTATGCATCGGGGCCGAGATCGCCCGCATTCAGATCGGTGAATGCGTTCGCGCCCTGTTCAGCAAGCCCAAGCTCCGCCGCGCGCGTGGCAGAGCCGGCAAGATGGTCAATGTCGGCGCCTATCCGGCCAGCCTCAAGGTCGATTTCGAGCGCTCGCCGCTTTGCCGCACGGTCGACCAGTCGATGGTCACAGTGGTTTGCCCGATCAGGCGTGCAGTGCCGCTGGATGCCGTGCGCGACAAGGTCGGCGCACTTGGCAACCCGGCGATCGACGAGGTGGGCGATGCGCTCGACAATGTCGGCACGGTCCACTTCGCCAGCCTGGCTGTCGCCGCCACCGGCAGGGACGAGAAATCGGACCTCGAGACGGGCGCGCTCGTACTCGAAATCTCCGGCGACGGCAGCACCGACGATGTCATCGGTGCCATCACGCAGGCCATAGGCCACCGGCTGCGGCCGATCTTCAGGGCCGTATGCGGTCTGCCCGACGACGCTTCGCTGCAGGACTTCCTGAAGAAGCATCACATCGAGATCTCGCCGTCCTTCGGCAGCACGGCAGGGCTGGTTTTTTCCGGAACGCCTGGCCATTCGGTGCGCCGCATCCTGGCCGAGGCAGAGCTCGCCGACAGCGTGCGCGAGATCGTCGAAAAGCCGCGCGCGGGTACTGGCAACGCCCCTGCTGTGCTCACCGAGGTGCGCCGGCATGCCCAGTCGCTAGGACAGTTCGGCTGGGCCTTCGAGCCGGCTGAGAGCCTGCTGGAGCGGCCTCCGGGCCGCTGGTGGCGAGCCTTGACGACGACGCTGCTTGCGCCGGCTGTGCTCGCCACCGTCGCGATCGTCATACTTGCCTGCTGGCGCATGACCTATGTGCTCGTGTTCGGCAATCCGCACGGTGTCACCTTCACCAACGTCGCAATTGCCGGCACCGCGCTTCTGCTGGCGGTGCTGGGGCTGCTCGCGATAGCCCTGCTGTTCATCGGCTTGTGCTTCCTTAGCCTGCGGCGCCTCGAGGACAAGGACCGGCCGCAGAACACGCCGGTCGATCTCGGCGCGCTGGACAGAATCCTCGCCAATGAGGACCACTGCGCGCAAAACCATCTCACCGCGATATCGACGATGAAGGCCGGCACCTTGCGGCGACTGGCGCTGAGGCTTTCCTTCTACCTAATCTCGATATCGGCGCAGAAAGTGTTCAAGCCGGGGTTCCTCGCCACCATAAACACCATTCACTTCGCCCGCTGGGTGCTGCTGCCGGGCACCGACAAGCTGATGTTCTTCTCCAACTATGGCGGCAGCTGGGAAAGCTATCTCGAGGACTTCATCGCCAAGGCCTCAGAGGGCCTGACCGGCGTATGGAGCAACACGGAAGGCTACCCGCGCACGCGTTGGCTCTTCCTCGACGGCGCGCGCGACGGGGACCGCTTCAAGCGCTGGGCGCGGCGTCAGCAGGTGCCGACGCTGTTCTGGTACTCTGCCTATCCGCATCTCAACACCGCGCGCATCCGTATCAACTCGAAGATCCGGCGCGGCATTGCTTCCGCCACCGGCAGCGAGGCCCGCAACTGGGTGAGCCTGTTCGGCTCGCTGCAGCGGCCGCAGGCAAGGCCGGCTGCAACCGTCGGCCGTGAACCGGCGCCTTCGCCCGTGGAAGAACTGGAAGCCGGCGAGATCCAATCCATTTTCTTCGGCCCGTTCGGCGCGCTTGGCCACGCGCATATGCTGGCGATCCGGGTGCCGGAAGAACTGCCGCCCATGCAACGCAGAGCGTGGCTGGACTTCGTCATCGACAAGACCAGTTTCGGCGACGGCGTGCCGGCCGGACGCGCCATGACGGTGGCCTTCGGTCCCGACGGTTTGCGCCGTCTTGGGCTGAAGGGCGGCGTCGACGACGATCCGCTGGACACATTCCCAGCTGCCTTTCGCCACGGCATGGGCAATCCAGAGCGCAGCCGCATCCTCGACGACACCGGCCCCGATGCGCCTGACAAATGGCAGTGGGGTTCGGCCACGGCGCCGGTCGACGCAGTCGTCATCTGCTACGCCGCGGAGCCGGCGGTACTGAAGGGGGAGGTTGCGGCCGCGAAGCGAAAGACGACAGGCGCGGGGATGAAGATCGTTGCCGAATTGCCGCTTGTCGTGAACCGCGAGCCAAAGAAGGACGGTGGGACAACGCAACATGCCGGCAACGACGGCAAGCCGGAGCGCGCCCGCGCCTACGAGCATTTCGGCTTTGCCGACGGCGTCTCGCAGCCGATCGTCAGGGGTACGTCGCGCGCCAACAAGGGTGCCGCGCCGATGCACCTGGTCGCGCCGGGCGAGTTCCTGTTCGGCTATCGCGACGAGCATGGGTTCTACCCAGCCTCGCCCTCCGTGCGGGCAGCGCAGGATCGAACCGGCATCCTGTCCCAAGTGCGGCGCAACCGGCAGATCCCCGGTCAGCCTCCGCCGCCGCGCGATTTCGGCCGCAACGGCTCGTTCCTGGTCGTTCGCCAGTTCGAGCAGCATGTCGAGTTGTTCGATGACTACTGCAAGCACGCCGCCGCGCGGGCCGCGCGCGAGACCGGCGACAACGCGATCACGCCGCGCTGGGTCGCGGCCAAGATGCTCGGCCGCTGGCAGGACGGCAGTTCGCTGGTGCGCAACCCCGATGGCCGTCCGGGTCGTGGCGTCGACAACGACTTCGCGTTCGGCGCCGAGGACCCGCAGGGGCATCGCTGTCCGATCGGCTCCCATATACGCCGTTCCAATCCGCGCGACTCGCTTGGCGAGGATCGTGAGACGCAGATCAGGATCGGCAAGCGCCACCGCATCCTGCGCGTCGGCCGCACCTATGAGAAGAAGGACCGCAGCGGGAAGATCGAGAAGGGGCTTCTCTTCATGTGCCTCAACGCCGACATCGAACGCCAATACGAGTTCATTCAGCAGACCTGGGTCTCGTCGAGCTCGTTCCAGGGCCTTGTCGGCGAAAAGGATCCGACGATCGGCGCGCGCGACGGCGGCGGCCGGTTCTCGATTCCGTCCTGGGAAAAGGTGACGGTGCTCAGGGACATGCCGCAATTCGTCACCACGAAAGGCGGCGGCTACTTCTTCATGCCGAGCCGGTCCGCGCTGCGCTACCTGATTTCGCGGCTCTGATTCGGGTCACAATCGTTCAGTCGTCGTCCTGCGAATCGGCGATGTGGTTCAGCGCGGCGGCATTGGTGATGCGCAGCCCGCCGCGTTTGATGTCGATCATGTGCCGGTTGCGCCAGTCGTTGAGCGTCTTGTTGACTGACTCGCGCGTCGCGCCGAGGAATTCGCCGAGTTCCGATTGCGAAATCGGGATCCAGCCGGCGGGGTCGGCCATGACGCCGCTGAGGAACACCAGCCGTTTCGCCAGCCGGGCCTCGATGCCGAAGAAGGCCTGGTCGCCGAGTTCGCCGCTGACCCAGCGCAGCCGCGTGCACAACAGCTCGATCATGGCGCGCGCCAGCGGTGGATTTTTTTCAATGCGATCAAAGAGTTGCGCGCGACTGAGGGAAACCAGCTCACATGCGGTGAGGCAGATGGCGGTTGCCGTGCGCGGGCGTCCGTCGAGCGCGCCGATCTCGCCGATCAGGCTGCGCGACAGCTCGATATTGGCCACCAGCTTCTGCCCGCCCGGTGAATAGAGCGAAATCTCGACCGTGCCGCTCATCACGCCGTAGATGCGGTCGGATGCGTCCTCCTGGACGAACAGGTGCTGACCGGCGGCATAACGTTCGACCTTGCAGCCGCCGAACAGCAAATCGAACTGGCGCGGATCGATCCGCGCCAGACGCGGCAGGGTGCTCCTGTCGTCTGCGCTGGCTGTGGACATGATGCGGTTCCGCCTCTCGTTGAGCGGAAATTGTATGACAAGTGCATGCTCGATCAAGGCCTGTCTCCTTTCGTGCGATTGCGGCAACACACGACGGCCTTTGGAGATCGGGCGCCAGACGTGCGCTGCCGGCATCAAATTGGCCGGCAACTGTCCCTTGCATCGGGAACCGGAGCGCGCTGGCGGACGCGAACCGAACTACGAAACGCCGTTCGCGCGCGTGGCGGGAGGCGACGGACGCGCGCGAACAGCAAATCTGAAAATGGCTAGGTGATCGAAACTCCCTGCCGAGCTTTCAGGTCCGGAGGCCGTTGGAGCCCATGCATTGAAGCAGAAGCCAATGCCCCCGGTGCGATATCTGTGCGCGACGCCTCCGCGGCGTATGTGAAGGCGATCACAGAAGCGTCGCCATTGTCCAGCAGCGGCTTGCCGCCGCCCCGCATGGACCAGGCCGACGACCCCGACCGACGAACTCAGCGCCTTCGAACGCAATGTCGGCGACAAGGGCAGCGGCCCGGTTGTCGGCACCCGCCGCAGCAGGCACCACATTGCGGCAGTGCTTCAAAGGCAATTGCGGAAAATCGAAAACCGATCTATGGAGCACGCGGCTGATTGAGGGCAGCTATCCATCCTATTTGCATAGGTTCGCTGCCCCATGCCCGATAACTTCTCGCGTGTAATCGCATTTCTTGCCGTGGTTATGGCCCTGCTGTTTGCCGGGCTGCATTTCCAACAGGGCAACATCATAGCCACGCTCTACTTCATGACCGGCGCCATTCTGGTGACGGGAGTAACGCATTTGAATGTGCGCCGAGGCCTGATCTAAGCGGCCTCCCGGACGCGAGCTGCCCCGCTGCACGAAATTGAAGAGGTTCATCGCGGCCGGATCATCCAACTTTCGGGAAGTTGGATGGTGGGCGATGCAGGGATTGAACCTGCGACCCCACCCGTGTGAAGGGTGTGCTCTCCCGCTGAGCTAATCGCCCGCTCGTTGCCCGAAGGCCGAAGCGAGCCGCGATATAAGGGAGGCGGGTGCGCGAAGTCAAGGCAATGTGCCGACGTTATCCTGCGGACCGATTTCGGGTTCCTGCCGGCTCGATCTGGGCAGGCGCTCAGCGCGCCGCCGCGATCAGACGCTGGGCCAATTCCGGCGTCAGCGTGTCGAAATGCGAGATCACCAGCGTCGGTTCGAACTCGCGCACATGACGATCCGTATAGCCGAAATCGACCGCCACCACCGGAATACCGGCCGCCTTCGCGGTGTCGATGTCGGTCTGCGAATCGCCGACCATCAGGGCGTTGTGCGGATCCCCGCCAGCCAGTTTGATGGTTTCGGTCAGATGGCGCGGGTCGGGTTTGCGGAAGGCAAAAGTGTCCTGGCCGCAGATCGCGGCAAAGTATTTGTCGAGACCGAGCGCGCCGATCAGCGTCGCGGAATTCGCTTCATACTTGTTGGTGCAAACCGCCATCAGATAACCGGCGGTCTGGAAGTGGTCGAGAGCCGCGATCACGCCGGGATAGGGGCGGGACTTGCCTGGAATGTTGATCGTGTAGTGGTCCAGGAAAAGCTTCAGCAGCCGGTCGTGCTCTTCCGCCATCAATGCCTTGTTTTGCGCCGCATGCGCGCGTTCGATCATCACGCGGCCGCCATGGCCGACGTAGCGCTTGAAGCCGGCTTGGTCGACCGCGGCAAGCTCCGCGGCCGCCAGGCTGTGGTTGAGGCTGTCGAGCAGATCCGGCGCAGTGTCGATGAGCGTCCCGTCGAGGTCGAACACGATGATCGGTCGGGTCATGGCCAGTCCTGAATAATTGAGGTTCCGCAGCCGATACAAGCTGGGCGGTGGTCAAGCAAGCCGCCTCCATCGGTCCACAGGCAGAGCCTTTGACGGGACAGGCAAAAATGCTAGGAGGCGCGCCAAACCATGGAAATCGGGGACAGGAGCGGCATGGACGCAAGGCAGTTGAAGGTCGAGGCCGCGCGTGCGGCGCTCGCCCATGTCAGCAGCGGCATGCGGCTCGGCATCGGCACGGGCACGACCGCCGACGAGTTCGTCCGGCTGCTCGCCGAAAAGGTCGCGACCGGCCTCAGCGTCATCGGCGTGCCCACATCC
>NZ_RZSF01000520.1:0-3173 GCF_004023325.1 Mesorhizobium sp. M1A.F.Ca.ET.072.01.1.1
GGGCGGCAGAAGGGGCGGCTCACCCGCCGGTCGTGCTTGCCGACGACAGGCCGGCCGCCGATTGCCTGGCCGGTGAGAAGATGTGGCGCAACCGCGGCTGGATGATGGATAGCCGGTGACGGTCGGCAAGCTCCGCCGGAGCGGGGCCGTGGACTTGCTTCCTCGTGTGGCACAATGGCAAAATGTGATCGGGCCGGCGCCATCGCGCAACGCGATGAAATGAGGAAATATTACATGAAACGTTTGGTCATCCTGGCGGCACTTGCGTCGACAATATTTGCCGGAAGCGCCAGCGCCCAATTTTACGGCGAGGCCGCCTGCGTGCTGTTCGAGAATGCGAACTTCCGCGGGCGCTCGCTTGGAATGGGTCCTGACGACGCCGTCAATTTCCGGGGCGGCTTCTGGAACGACCGCGTTTCCTCGGTGCTGGTGCGGCGGGGCTGTACGCTCGTCGCCTATGAGAATGCAGGAAGGCGCGGCCGCTCGATCGAGCTCAACCGCAGGGTCCGCGATTTCGGAGGTTCCGGCTGGAACGACCGCATCTCGTCCGCCGAGTGCTATTGCGACCGATATTGAGCTGGTCGAACCTGCCAGCGGTCATAACGCAACGCTCAAAAACAGCCCGGAATTCTCGGCGCTGAAGGCGCAGTTGACCGAAGACATCCGCATTGAGGCGATACGGACCGCACAGCCGCCGTAGGTTTTCGTAGCCTTGTCGCTTAGGCGGCCAGCAACTGCTTGCGGTCGACGCGCTCCTGCTGCGGCGAGCGGGCATAGAGCTCGCGGTAGCATTTGGAGAAGTGCGAGGCCGAGACGAAACCGCAGGCGACAGCCACTTCCACCACGGGCAGCGACGACTGGATGAGCAAATGCCTGGCGCGGTCGAGCCGGATCTCGAGATAGTAGCGGGCAGGCGAGCGGCCCATCTCGGTGCGGAAGAGGCGCTCGATCTGCCGGCGCGACAGATCGACATGGTCGGCGATCTCGATCAGCGACAGCGGCTCGGAGAGGTTCGCCTCCATCAATTCAATGATGGTCAGCACCTTGGAATTCTGCACACCGAGACGGGCGCGCAGCGGCAGGCGCTGGCGATCCGTCGGGCTGCGCACGCGGTCGGTCAGCACCTGCTCGCAGACGCGGTTGACCAGGCTTTCGTCGAAGTCGTCGCCGATCAGCTTTAGCATCATGTCGAGCGCCGCGGTGCCGCCTGCGCAGGTGTAGACATTCTGGTCGATCTCGAAGAGGTCGGCGAAGACGTTGGCCTTGGGAAAGGCCTCCGAGAAGCCCGGCAGGTTTTCCCAATGGATGGCGCAGCGCTTGTTGGAGAGCAGGCCCGCGGCCGCCAGGATGTGCGCGCCGGTGCACAGGCCGCCCACGGCGACGCCGCGGTTGTATTCCTCGCGCAGCCAGGCGAAGGCCGACTTGTTATGATAGCGCTCGACATTCATGCCGCTGCAAACGATCGCCATGTTCGGGCGGTCCGGCCCGGCCATCTTCCTGCGCTCTTCCTCGAGCGAGGTGTTGACGGCGCATTCGACGCCGTTCGAGGCGCGCACGGGCTTGCCGTCGATACTGGCCAGGCGCCAGCTATAAGCCTCGTAGCCGAGCATCCGGTTGGCCGAGCGGAGCGGGTCGAGCGCCGTTGCGAAGGCGATCATGGTAAAGTCGGGGATGAGGAAGAACACAAACGATCTCTTGATCGGGTGCTTTACGGCATTCACGGGAAACCTCACGCGGCCATGACGCGAACAGAATGTCGCTAATAGCATAGCGACATCAGGAAAAATCATTCCTGTCAATCGGCTAGACGGCTAAGCGACGATTAAATTTGCGACACGGGTCGCAAACGGGCAATCGTCGATGGCGCGAGACCGAAGGTTGCTACTTCAGGTTCCAACGAATGCGCCGTCAGAAAAAAAACGCCGCCACGGCGGAGCCGGGCGACGTTGAATTTCATTCAGCGCGACGGCAACCAGGTGCCGTTCGAAACTGCTGTCTCAGGCAACGAAGCCGAGGCGAGCGGCAGCCATGGCGCCGGTCTGGCCGGGCATGGTCTTGGCAAGACGCTGACGCTCAAGAGCGGTCGTCAGGTTCATTTCGCGACGGGGGAACAGGCGGGCAAAGAGCTTCATCATCATCTCCATTTGGTTGCTCAGACGGGTCGCCTTCGCTTAATGGAGTGGGGCAGCTCGTTTTTGCTGGCGGTGATATAGGCCTGCTCCAGCCAAAACTAGATCGCAAAAACGAAGCGCTTGTTATGAAAAGCGACATCCCATGCGACATTTTTGAGCTCTGCGCTCGAAATTTACTATTAGTTACAGCGCTTTAATTCGAAACGGACGTCGCTATGCGAGTGCTTCATATGCGTCATGCGACGGCCGCATGGCTGGAGGAAGTCATTTGAGTACAAACAAAAAGGGCCTGCCGGTCTGACACGCGGCAGGCCCTTAGCACGTGATGCACACTTGTTTACTTGGCTCCGGCCCAGGTTCCCACGCCGTAGCGCAGTCCAGTCTTGGCGTCGGCGGCTTCCGGCCAGCCGATATCCTTTTGCAGTTCGATCGGCAGCGCATGGATTGCGCGTTCGGTCTGGTAGCGGGCGCGGGCGGCGCTGAATTCGGTCGCGAGCCGACCGATAGACGACAGGATAGACATTTTCTTTCTCCTCGATTCGGGCAGGGAGGCGCCCGGCAATGGGTTACGTCAGGTCTGTTTCAGCTTCATTTCATGTCGATTGCAGGCCTGTATCATGGTCGTTCGATGGCTGCTTTTGGCAGCATCCTGCATCGATCGAGTTGACTATGCGCTCGAAGTGATGTTCAATCAAACGAAATGGAATGATGATTTGCATCAGAAAAATTGAAGGCAAGCTCCGATGAACGCCCCACTCAACCATCCTTTGCCGCTGCTCGATCTCGACGTGCTGCGCACCTTCGTGGCGATCGCCGAGACCGGCAGCTTCACCACCGCCGCGAATGCGGTCTTCCGCACCCCCTCGGCCGTCTCCATGCAGATCAAGAAGCTCGAAGACATTCTCGGCCGTTCCGTCTTCGCGCGCGACGCGCGCTCGGTGACGCTGACCACGGACGGCGAGATGCTTCTCGGCTATGCCCGGCGGCTTTTGTCGATCAACCGCGAAGTGGTGTCGAAGTTCATCATTCCCGACATTGTCG
>NZ_RZSF01000521.1:0-3165 GCF_004023325.1 Mesorhizobium sp. M1A.F.Ca.ET.072.01.1.1
GCGCTTGATCTCGCCGGCAAGAACCAGGTGGCTAATGTCTTCACGCTTCAGCATGGGAAGCAGGAACCCGATGTCTTCGAGCGCAAGCGTCGCCTGCTCGTAGGCGGCGAAGTCCGCTTCGCGATCCACCTCGCCCTCGGCCAGGATGATGAAAGGGGAATGTCCCTGTCTGACCAGACCTTCCGCCACTTCGACCGGCAGGCTGCCGCCACCGGCGATGATGCCGACCCTGGAGCCCGGCGCGAGTGCAAGCCCTGACCCGGCGGGCTCAGCCCTCGTCATCGCCATCGTCATAGCCGCCACCGCCCTTCAGCGGCGGGACGGCATAGTGCCGCTTGCCGCGACTGGTGATGAAGTCGATCATCTTCATGGCCGTCGGTGACGAGGCGAACTCCGCCTTGGCGATCTCGACATTCTCCCCGACCGTGCGGGAGTGGTCGAAAATCGCCCTGTAAGCCCTTCGCAGCATGTAGATTTCGGCGCGCGGCAGGCCGGAGCGCTTCAGGCCGATGACGTTGAGACCGCGCAGCTTGGCGCGATTGCCGACGGCGATCGCATAGGGAATGACGTCGCCGACGACCGCCGAGCAGCCGCCGATAAAGGCGTTGTCGCCGACGCGGACAAACTGATGCACGGCGGTCAAACCGCCGATATAGACATTGTCGCCGATCTCGCAATGCCCGCCGAGCGTCGCCCCATTGGCGAAGGTGGCATTCTTGCCGACGACGCAGTCATGGGCAATGTGGGCATAGGCCAGAAAATTGCCATTATCGCCGACCGTCGTCTCGCCGCGGCTGGAATCGGTGCCGACATGCATGGTGACGCCTTCGCGGATGGTGCAATTTTCGCCGATGACCAGCGTCGTGCGCCCGCCCTTGTGCTTGGTGTTCTGCGGCGGCGCCCCGAGCGTCGACATTGGATAGACCCTGGTCGAGCCGCCGACGGTGGTCGCGCCCATCACCGAGACATGGCTGACCAGTTCGACGCGATCGCCGATGACGGCGTCGGCGCCGACATGACAGAAGGGTCCGATACGCACACCTTCGCCGAGCTGGGCACCTTCTTCGACGACCGAGGAAGGATGGATTGATGTCTGAACTTTCATGAGCATTTGAAACCGTCAGCCGGTGACCATCATAGCCGAAACTTCGGCTTCGGCGGCCTTTGCGCCATCCACCATCGCCTCGCAGGCGAATTTCAGCAGGTTGCCGCGCTTCTTGATCTTCTTGACGTGGATCCTGAGCTGATCGCCTGGAACGACCGGCTTGCGGAACTTCGCGTTGTCGATGGTCATGAAATAGACCAGCGACGGCTTTTCCGCATTGAGGCTGCGAATGCAGATCGCCCCGGCGGTCTGGGCCATGGCCTCGATGATGAGCACGCCCGGCATCACCGGCTGCTGCGGGAAATGGCCCTGGAAATGCGGTTCGTTGATGGTCACGTTCTTGATGCCGACCGCGGAGTCGTCGCCGTCGATTTCGACGATACGGTCGATCAGCAGAAACGGATAACGGTGCGGCAGGAGCTTCATCAGCCCCATTATGTCGACCGCCTCAAGTGTCGTCGCAACCGTGTCAGCCATTTCCGTCGCCCTGCTTGCGCGTCCTGGCCAGCCTGCGCAGCATCGCGATCTCACGCATGGCTTCCGCCATTGGCTGTGCCGGATAGCCTCCCCAGACCTCGCCCGCCGGCACGTTGCTCATGAATCCACTTCTCGCAGCAAGCTTGGCCCCGGGACCGATGGTCAAATGATCGGCGAGGCCGACGCCGCCACCCATGGTGACGTTGTCGCCGACGACGACGGAACCGGAAATACCCGAAAGCCCGGCTATAATGCAATTGCGGCCGATGCGAACATTGTGGGCGATCTGCACCAGATTGTCGATCTTGGTGCCTTGTCCGATGATCGTGTCGGACATCGCACCGCGATCGACGGTCGAGTTGGAGCCGATCTCGACGTCATCCTGGATGATGACGCGGCCGATCTGCGGCACGCGCTCAGGTCCCTTCGCGCCGGCCACGAAGCCGAACCCGTCCTGACCGATCCTTGCACCGCCATGAATGATGACGCGGTTGCCGATCAGCGCATATTGGATGCTGGCACCCGGACCGACATAGCCATCACGACCTATCTTGCAGGAGCGGCCAATGACCGCATGGGGCGCAATGACCGTGCCGCTCCCGATAGAAACGTCGGGACCGATCACGGCGCCCGCCTCCACGATCGCACCCGCCTCGACATGCGCGGACGGATCGATGTGCGCTTGCGGCGAAATGCCGGTTTCGCCGGTCATCGGCCCGGGCGTGGCGGCCTGCGGAAAGAGCAGTCGCCCCACCATGGCGAAGGCCTGCTGCGGGCGCGGATGCGCCAGCACCGCAATCCCCTGCGGCGCCCTGTTGGCGAAGTCGGCAGGACAGAGAACGGCAGCCGCCTTGAGCGAATGCATCAAGGCGAAATTGCGCTTGCCGTCGACAAAAACGAGCGCACCGTCGCCACCCTCATTGGCGGGCGCCAGCGCGTCGATGGCGATGTCGGCCTGCGAGGAATCAATAAGATTGGCGCCGGTCAGATTCGCGACCTCGCCAGCCGTATACCGGCGTGAAGGCGCGAAGAACACCGGATCGGTCATTCCACAAACATTATCCAGCTAGGTCGGATCAGTCGATTCCGGGCCATCACACGACCCGGAAACATCGTAACCCGCGGATTAGAAACGGGTCGCTATGCCGAAGTTGAATTCCTGCACGTCGTCGCCCGGCTGCTTCTCGACCGGGATCGCATAGTCGATGCGGATCGGACCGAACGGCGAAGCCCACATCAGGCCGACACCGACCGAAGCGCGCAGATGCATGTCAGCCGATCCCGGCTTGATCAAAGCAGGATCGAGCTTGCTGCCATAGAGCGTTGCCGCATCGGCGAACACCGCGCCACGCAGGCCGAAGCTTTCCGGAATGACCGGCATCGGGAACTGGGCTTCCGCCGAAGCATTGAAATAGGTCGTGCCGCCGAGATGGTCGCCACTGGTGTCGCTGGCAATCGGGCCAATGCCGCCATAGGCGAAACCGCGGATCATGCGGTCATTGCTCTGGAAGTGGTCGAAGATGCGCAGATCGCCATTGCCGTAGCCCGCGATATAGCCAGCGCCGCCCGACACCAGGCCGACT
>NZ_RZSF01000522.1:0-3164 GCF_004023325.1 Mesorhizobium sp. M1A.F.Ca.ET.072.01.1.1
GGTCTGTTGGGGCAGGTGGCTCCGGTTTCGTTTGGGCGGCAAAAATAGAAAAAGCCGGAAAAATTCGGCGAGGAAAAAATGACAGAAGAGAACAAGAAGAAGCCGAATCCGATCGACATTCATGTCGGCAGTCGTATTCGGCTGCGTCGCAATATGCTTGGAATGAGCCAGGAAAAGCTGGGTGAAAATCTCGGCATCACGTTTCAGCAGATACAGAAGTACGAAAAGGGGACCAACAGGGTCGGCGCCAGCCGCCTGCAGGCAATCGCCTCCATCCTGAGCGTCCCTGTCGCCTTCTTCTTCGAGGACGCCCCCGGTCAGGAGGCGGTCACCGGCAATCGGGGATTTGCCGAGGATGCCTCGATGACTTTCGCGATCGAATTCTGCGGCAGCCCGGAAGGGCTTCAGCTCAATCGTGCCTTCGTCAAGATTCCCGACGTCAAGGTGCGGCGCCGGATTATCGATCTTGTGAAGTCCCTTTCGCCGGACGACGCCGAGTGAATCCAGGCTCATGTCGCCGGCGGTGCCCTGCCGCCGGTGGCACAAGTTGATTGTGCCGATAGTCATGCCAGATCTGTCGCGCCGCTTGACGAGCGGCGCCCGGCACCGCTAACACGTGGCGCGCCAAAATCGGCAGCCTTGCCGATCCTTTTCAAGAGGGGACACCCGTGACGCGGCAGAACTATCTCTTCACCTCGGAATCCGTCTCCGAAGGCCATCCCGACAAAGTCTGTGACCGTATCTCCGACGAGATCGTCGATCTCGTCTATCGCGAGGCCAGGAAGACGGGCATGGACCCGTGGAAGGTGCGCGTTGCCTGCGAGACGCTGGCCACCACCAACCGCGTCGTCATCGCCGGCGAGGTCAGGGTTCCCGAGACGCTGCTGAAGAAGGACAAGGCAGGCAACATCCTCAAGGATGCGGCGGGCCACCCAGTCGTCAATCCGACCAAGTTCAAATCGGTCGCCCGCAAGGCCATCCGTGAGATCGGCTACGAGCAGGCTGGCTTCCACTGGAGGACGGCCAAGATCGAGGTGCTGCTGCACGGCCAGTCGCCGGACATTGGCCAGGGCGTCGACAATGCCGCCGACCGCCAGGGCGAGGAAGGCGCGGGCGACCAGGGCATCATGTTTGGCTATGCCTGCCGCGAGACGCCGGACCTGATGCCGGCACCAATCTACTACAGCCACAAGATCCTCGAATTGCTTGCCGCCGCGCGCCACGAAGGCAACGGCGAGGCCGCCAAGCTCGGCCCGGACGCCAAGAGCCAGGTCACCGTGCGCTATGCCAACGGCAAGGCGGCGGAAGTGACGCAGATCGTGCTTTCCACCCAGCACCTCGACTCGAGCTGGGATTCGAAGAAGGTCCGCAATGTCGTCGAGCCTTACGTCCGCGAGGCGCTTGGCGAACTCAAGGTCGCCGACGACTGCAACTGGTACATCAACCCGACCGGCAAGTTCGTGATCGGCGGGCCAGACGGCGATGCCGGCCTGACCGGCCGCAAGATCATCGTCGATACCTATGGCGGTGCTGCGCCCCATGGCGGCGGCGCCTTCTCCGGCAAGGATACCACGAAGGTCGACCGTTCGGCTGCTTATGCGGCGCGCTATCTCGCCAAGAACGTGGTAGCGGCCAAGCTCGCCGACCGCTGCACCATCCAGCTTTCCTACGCCATCGGCGTCGCCCAGCCCCTGTCGGTCTATGTTGACCTGCACGGCACCGGCAGAGTCGACGAGGCCAGCCTCGAGGAGGCGCTGCGCAAGGTGATGGACCTCTCGCCTTCCGGCATCCGCCGTCATCTCGACCTCAACAAGCCGATCTACGCGAAAACCTCGTCCTATGGCCATTTCGGCCGCAAGGCCGGCCGGGACGGTTCCTTCTCCTGGGAGAAGACGGACCTTGCCAAGGCGCTCAAGGACGCGGTTGCCGATGCGATTGCCGCCTGACGGCGTCGCCAGACCTGTTCATGGAGCCAACCAACAGGCCAAGCCGCGCGACCGAAGGATTTTTCGGCCGCCGGCACGGCAAGACCATTCGTCCGCAGCAGGCCGAGGCGCTTGAACGTGGCTTGCGCGCCTATCGCCTCGACCTGACGGCGGAGGCACCCGCGGACCTTGGAACGCTGTTCAAGGCGCAGGTTTCAGCCTGTCGGCTCGAGATCGGCTTCGGCGGCGGCGAACATCTTCTGCATCGCGCGACGGAGGCTCCGGCGACCGGTTTCATCGGCGTCGAGCCCTTCGTCAACGGCATGGCCAAGATGATGACGGCGCTCGACAAGCGCCCGCTCGCCAATCTGAAAGTCTATGACGACGACGCCACGCGTCTGCTCGACTGGCTGCCGCCAGCCTCGCTCGACGGCATCGACCTGCTCTATCCCGATCCGTGGCCGAAGAAGAAGCACTGGAAGCGGCGCTTTGTCAGCCCCGCCAATCTCGACCGGTTCGCCCGGGTGCTGAAGCCGGGCGGGAGATTCCGCTTCGCCTCCGATATCGACAGCTATGTGAACTGGACGCTGCTCGCCTGCAGCGCCAATGGCAGTTTCGCCTGGCAGGCAAACGAGGCTGCCGACTGGCACACGCCCTATGAGGGCTGGCCCGGCACCCGCTACGAGGCGAAGGCCCTTCGCGCGGGAAGGCGGCCCGCCTATCTGACCTTTATCCGGAAGTAGGCCGACCGAGCACTAACTTCCCAGGAACCGGTAACCAGCCGCTCAGCAGCGGGCGATCGCTTGCAAAGTGGTCTTCCCGGTCGCAGAGAACCCGGCTTGCGGCCGGCCTGGGATAATTCATGTATTGCAGTTCGCGCTACATGCTGCCATATTAACGGCAGGGAGATGATTATGGCCGCCACGGTGGAACGTAAGGAATACCCGATCTCGATGCGCCTGCCGGAGGCGGACGTGGCGATCATTGATCGTGCCGCCGCTCTCCGCGGCCGGTCCCGCACGGATTTCGTGCGCGATGCTGCCGTGCGCGCGGCCGAAGATGTGTTGATGGACAGCCGCCTTATCCGCATGAGCCCGGAAGGCTTCGCGGAGTTTATGGAGGTTCTGTCAGCCCCGGTCGCTCCGGTTCCCGACATGGTGGAATTGGCAAAGCGGCCCGCGCCCTGGGAAGCCGGTTACGCAGCAAAGCGCTAGGCCGTGGCCTTATCGGCTCCCGAAC
>NZ_RZSF01000523.1:0-3163 GCF_004023325.1 Mesorhizobium sp. M1A.F.Ca.ET.072.01.1.1
AGCCGGGGCGGATCCTTGCCGAGATCGCGCCCGAGCCGGAAGCCGTCCCCGCGCCGCCGCCGACCCCCTCTGCCGGCAAGGTGACGGTCGCCAAAAAGGTCGAGCAGAAGGCCGAGCCGCAGAAGGCACCGGAGCCGGCGCCGCGGCGCTCCTGGTTCCAGCGCATGCGCGACGGGCTTGCCCGTTCCTCGCGCGAGCTCACCGGCAACATCGCCGGCGTCTTCACCAAGCGCAAGCTGGACGAAGACACGCTGCAGGATCTGGAGGATGTGCTGATCCGCGCCGATCTTGGCGTCGAGACGGCGCTGCGCGTCACCGATTCTCTCGCCTCAAGCCGATACGGCAAGGACGTTTCCGACTCGGAGGTCCGCGCCGTGATGGCGGCGGAAGTCGAAAAAGTCCTGACCCCGGTCGCCAAGCCGCTCGAGCTCGATCTCGGCCACAAGCCGCATGTCATCCTGGTCGTCGGCGTCAATGGCACCGGCAAGACCACGACCATCGGCAAGCTGGCGGCCAAGCTGACCGAAGGCGGGCTTTCGGTCATGCTGGCGGCCGGCGACACGTTCCGCGCGGCCGCGATCGAGCAGCTGAAGATCTGGGGCGAACGCACGAAGTCGCCGGTCATCGCCACCAAGCTCGGCGCCGACGCCGCCGGCCTCGCCTACGATGCCTTCGAGAAGGCGAAGGAGGCAGGCTCCGACGTGCTGATCATCGATACGGCCGGCCGCCTGCAGAACAAGACCGAGCTGATGGCGGAGCTGGAAAAGATCGTGCGCGTGCTGGGCAAGCTCGATCCGGAGGCGCCGCACACCGTGCTGCAGACCGTCGACGCCACCACCGGCCAGAATGCGCTCAGTCAAGTCGAGATCTTCCGCAACGTCGCCGGCGTCAACGGCCTGGTGATGACCAAGCTGGACGGCACGGCGCGCGGCGGTATTCTGGTGGCGATCGCCGCCAAGCATAGATTGCCGGTCTATTTCATCGGCGTCGGCGAGCAGGTCGACGACCTCGAACCCTTCTCGGCCAGCGAATTCGCCAGGGCGATCGCCGGCGTTGCTTGAGCGATCCCAAAAGCGCCGACTTTCGGGACAACAAGGACTTTCATGAACATCCTCGAACGCGACCCGTCCGACCCGCAGAAACAGAAGAAGGAGGGCATCAACCCGCCGCTCAAGCTGGTGCTCGAGCTCGGGCCGCTGCTGGTCTTCTTCTTCGCCAATGCGCGCGGCGAATGGCTGGCGCAGAAATTTCCGGCCTTGGCCGAGCTCGGCGGCCCGATCTTCGTCGCCACCGGCCTGTTCATGGCCGCCACCGCGTTGGCGCTGATCGCCTCGTGGCTGCTCACCCGCACCTTGCCGATCATGCCGCTGGTGTCGGGCGTCGTCGTCCTTATCTTCGGCGCGCTGACGCTCTATTTGCAGGACGACGTCTTCATCAAGATGAAGCCGACCATCGTCAACACGCTGTTCGGCGGCGTGCTGCTCGGCGGCCTCTTCTTCGGCAAGTCGCTGCTTGGCTATGTCTTCGACTCGGCTTTCAGCCTCGATGCCGAAGGCTGGCGCAAGCTCACCTTCCGCTGGGGCCTGTTCTTCCTCTTCCTGGCCCTCGTCAATGAAGTCGTGTGGCGGAATTGTTCAACCGATACCTGGGTTACCTTCAAGGTCTGGGGCATCATGCCGATCACGCTTCTCTTCACCTTCAGCCAGATGCCGCTGATCATGCGCCACTCGCTGGAGGAAAAAACCAAGGAAGAGCAGGCGAGTAAATAGAGCAGGTTCCGGGGAGGGGCGGCATGGAATTCCTCACCACGCGCGATGAGCTGAGGACGATCTACAAGACGCCGCGGCCGACCGACGGGTCGATCCGCAAGGAACTCAAGGCGCTCGATGGCCACTGCCGTTCCTTCATCGGCAAGAGCCCATTCGTGCTGATCGGCTCCTCCGACGGCGCCGGCAATGCCGACGTGACCCCGAAGGGCGACAAGCCCGGCTTCACCGCCATCCTCGACAGTTCCACCATCGCCATCCCTGACCGTCCAGGCAACAACCGGCTGGACACGCTGGAAAACATCGTTCGTTACCCGTCGGTAGGGCTGCTCTTCCTCATTCCCGGCATGAACGAGACGCTGCGCGTCAACGGCGAAGCCCACATAACCATCGACGCCGGACTGCGCGCCCGCCTGGCCGTCGACGGCAAGGAGCCGCTGAGCGTCATCGTGGTGACGGTCAAGGCCGCTTACATGCACTGCGCCAAGGCCTTTATGCGCTCCGAGCTGTGGGAGCCGGAGACCTGGTATGACCGCGCGAGCCTGCCGACGCTCGGCCAGATCATCCGCGACCAGCTGGCGCTTACAGAGAGCGCCGGCGAGATCGACCGCGAACTGGACGACGATTACCGGCAGACCATGTGGTAGGCTCCCGGGCACGATTCGTCCGAACCGCCCCCGTCACCCTTGCTGAACCTCCTCGCCATATCCGGCAGCCTGCGCGCCGCCTCGACCAATTCGGCCCTTGTCGCGGCGCTTGCCGCCAACGTGCCCGCGGATTGCCGCGTCACCGTCTATGACGGTCTCGGCCGCTTGCCGATCTTCAACCCGGATGAAGAGGGCGAGCGCACGCCGTGTGAGGCAAGATACCTGATCGAGGCCGTCAGCCACGCCGATGGCGTCGTCGTCTCCTGTCCCGAATACGCCCATGGCGTGCCGGGCGGCATGAAGAATGCGCTCGACTGGCTGGTGTCGCGCGATGCCGCCGTCGGCAAGCCGGCGATGCTGGTGCACGCCTCGCCGCGGTCGCTCTTTGCCCGCGCCGCCCTTGCCGAGATCATGCGCACGATGTCCTTCGCGCTCTACGAAAAGGCCGCGCTCGAGATCGCGCTGCTCGGCAAGAAGCCGCCGGAGGTGGAAGAAATCCTGGCTGAGCCGTCGAACCGACAGGCGATGCGCAAAGCACTTCAGGATTTCGCCGGCTTTATCCGCCCCCGCTGACGCCGTTGCCGGTCAATAGGTCTTCGCCCCATTCACCATCAGCCAGACCACATAGAGCGAGGTGGTGCCGCAGATGTAGAGGCGGTTGCGCTTGGCGCCGCCGAAGACGCAATTGGCGACGACTTCCGGCACTTTGATCTTGCCGATCAGCGTGCCGTCCGGATCGTAGCAATGGAT
>NZ_RZSF01000524.1:0-3139 GCF_004023325.1 Mesorhizobium sp. M1A.F.Ca.ET.072.01.1.1
CTCCCCCACCATTGTCTTTGCTAAGCGACTTTTTGCCGGAAGCGATCTGGCGGCCGACCTTCTCAACGAATTTCTCGAAACGCTCTTGGGCAATAGCCTGCGTTGCCCGATCCGGGACCGGCGTGTGGGCGTGAAGGGTGATCGAAAAGCGGATGAAGAGCGCCAGGCTCTCCAGGATCACCTCGGAATCGCGCCTGACGTGGGCAAGATCGCGGGAGAGCCGGTCAAGCCTTACGCCGTAGCGCCGATCGAACTCGCTCTCGCCACGCCGCTCGATGAACGCCTCGATCGCCTTCGCCACGATCGCTGATTTGGTCGTTGACGGATCGCGACTGAGGTTGTCCAGTTTCTCGCTGAGCTCCGGCTCAAGCAGAAACTGATGGCGAATGCGGTGCGGCTTCATGCGGCTCGTTCCGACGGCCCGGCGTTGCGCCGGCGACGGGAGAAGCATCGGCCAGACGCTCAAAATTGCTTATGGCCGTTATCTACGCTGAGGTGCGCTCTGCAACTCAGCGGACTTCAGAAGCCGGGAATGACATCGTCGCCCCTGCCCTCGTTGATACCGTAGGCGCGGGCCGCAGTGGAAATCCGATCCATGACACGCTTGTCCGCGAGCGCTTCGCTGTCATCGTCTGCGGGCTTGTACAGATCGGCCTGATCGGGCTCTTGAGAGACAACAACGTCTTCTTCGGGCAGGCTTGGATGGCGTTGCTGCTGAACGCCTCCCTCGTCTTCAACTGGCGCGTCGGCGCTTTCCTCGTCCGCAGCAAGTCGGCTATCGACGCTGCACACTTGTCCAGTCCAGCCGTCCGGGCGTGATGCAGGGCAGTCCGCATAGGGTCCGTCGTGCAGCACCGGCGCAGGCAGCACCCGATCTGTGAAATTCTGATCCTGATAATAGCGCAGCTTCTTGGCGCGGATCGGCGGCAACCCAGAAACCAGGACCAATTCGTCTGACGGCGGCAATTGCATCACCTCGCCTGGCGTCAGGAGCGGGCGCGCGGTTTCCTGGCGGCTCACCATGACATGTGAAAGCCAGGGCGCAAGCCGATGGCCCGCATAGTTGCGCATCGACCTAAGTTCGGTTGCGGTGCCGAGGGCATCCGAGATGCGCTTGGCCGTGCGTTCGTCATTGGAGGAAAAGGCAATTCGCACGTGGCAATTGTCGAGAATAGCATTGTTCTCGCCATAGGCCTTTGAAACCTGGTTCAAAGATTGTGCGATCAGATAGGAGCGAATGCCATAACCTGCCATGAAGGCGAGCGCCGTTTCGAAGAAGTCGAGGCGACCGAGCGCCGGAAACTCGTCCAGCATCATGAGCAGCTGATGCTTACGGCTCTTCTTCGGGTCCCCCTCCAGACGCTCCGTCAACCGCCTGCCGATCTGGTTCAAGATCAGTCGCACCAAAGGCTTGGTGCGCGAGATATCCGAAGGCGGCACGACCAGATAGAGCGACAGCGGTCGCTCTCCATCCACTAGGTCAGCGATGCGCCAGTCGCAGGACGAAGTGGCCGCCGCGACCGTTGGATCACGATAAAGCCCAAGAAAGGACATGGCGGTCGAGAGGACGCCTGAGCGCTCGTTTTCCGACTTGTTCAGGAGTTCGCGAGCCGCCGAGGCCACTACGGGATGGACCTGAGGGTTATGCCCCGTCCCGAGATGGTTTGTCGTCATCATCCGCCGTAGCGTTGCGGCAAACGAGCGTTGCGGGTCCGACAGGAAGGTGGCGACGCGGGCTAGCGTCTTGTCCTCTTCAGCGTAGAGCACGTGCAAAATGGCGCCAACTAGGAGTGAATGGCTGGTCTTCTCCCAGTGATTCCGTCGCTCCAGCGCGCCCTCGGGATCGACGAGGATGTCGGCGATGTTTTGAACGTCCCGGATCTCATCTGGGCCTTTGCGCACCTCCAGCAGCGGGTTGTAGCGTGCCGATCTCGGGTCGGTCGGATTGAACAGAAGGCAGTACGAGAATTTCGACCGCCAGCCGGAGGTCAACTGCCAATTTTCGCCTTTTATATCATGAATGATGGCAGACCCGGTCCAGGAAAGTAGCGTTGGAACAACCAGCCCCACGCCCTTGCCCGAACGCGTCGGCGCAAATGCCATGACGTGCTCCGGGCCGTCATGGCGCAGATAGCGATCGTTCAGCCTACCGAGGAAAACGCCCGCCGGCCGTAACAACCCTGCCGTCTCGACCTCATGAGTCGTGGCCCACCGTGAAGACCCATAGGTCGTAACCGACCCGCGCTGTCGCGCGCGCAAAAGCGAGCCTGCGATTGCGGCGGCACAGCCCAGGAATCCGCTGGCGCCTGCAAGCGTACCGGCTTTGTCGAAGACCTCCGGCGCATAAGCATCGAAGTGGAACCACCATTCAAACAGCTTCCACGGCTTGTAGATTGGCCAGCCGGCGAAGAGAAACCATGGTGCGCCGAGAGGCGTCTGGTAGGTCAGCATTTGAGCGCACCATTGGGTTGCCGTCCATACGCCGATAATGACAATTGCGCACACAACGGCGATCTGCCCGATCAGTAGCTTCGTAGGTGTCATCGGCTTGGCCCGCTGAACAACGCGACCTAGCATCGCGCGGTGCAGCCGGGACAGGAATGTTCCTCACATACGATTTGGGAGCAATGAACGACTTCCTACTATGCAGGTCGGTCAGCACGCGTGTTGCGCCTTCACGCGACACCATCCTCTCCATTCACCCTGAGGCCCGGCGCCGCCGACAGTTGCGTGACCGCTCCTCCGCAAAGTTATCTTCTGCGTTCAGGGAGCCAGGGCGCCTGGGCTGGCTGATGAACACCGTCCGCTCGCGCATGTGGGGTCGAATTGATTTGTGCCCAAGTGGAGGCAGGCTCATCATTCAACAGTTGCCGCAGTTCCCCTGGCTCGAACGCCATCATTGGTGGGGAGGCAGGCTCGTCTTCCAACAGTTGCCGCAGTTCCCCTGGCTCGAACGCCATCATCGGTGGGGAAGCGGGTTCATCCTCCAACAGCTGCCGCAGTTCCCCTGGCTCGAACGCCATCATCGGTGGGGAAGCGGGTTCATCCTCCAACAGCTGCCGCAGTTCCCCTGGCTCGAACGCCATCATTGGTGGGGAGGCAGGCTCGTCCTCCAACAGTTGCCGCAGTTCCCCTGACT
>NZ_RZSF01000525.1:0-3139 GCF_004023325.1 Mesorhizobium sp. M1A.F.Ca.ET.072.01.1.1
GTCTTGTAGAGGCCGCGCTGGAAGGCGCCGTAGGCGGCGTCCGGCAGCTTGGCGCCGAAGCGATCGGGATTGATGGTATCGGCCGATGGCGGTTGAAGCGTTGCCGGCTGTGGCAGCGGTGTTTCGATCGGCTTGTCGGCATGGGCCGCGCCAGTATTCGGGGCGGCAGCATTCGGGGCGCCGGTATTTGGGGCGCTTATATTCGGAATGCTTGTATTCGGGGCGCCGCTAGCAGGGGCGCTTGTATCCGGCGCGCTCGTGTCGGGTGTGGTCGTGTCCGGTCTGGGCTGCGGCACCGGCGGGGTCTCGGCGGCCACGGTGGCGGCCGCCTGGATCGTCAAGGCCGCGGCCAACGCCGCGAAGGAAAGCCGGGACCAGCGCACGTCAGTCCTCGAAGCGCGGCGCGATTTGGTCGAGCAGCGCGTTGGCCGCGGCGACCGCCGCGCGCGGATCGAGTCCGTCGGCGAAGACGGCGCTGGAGAGCGCCACGAACTCGGCGCCGGTGGCCGCTACCGTTTCCACCGACGCAAGCTCGGAGCCGGCCATCACGATGCAAGGAATCTGGATCATCTGCGCCCACCATTCACCGAGAGCGAGATTGCGGTGGTGCGGCTCGGGCTTGTTGTCATAGCCGAAGCGGCCGAAGAACATGTAGTCGGGCCGCTCCTCGCCGAGATCCAGCGCCTCGTCGCGGGTCTTGGCGCCGCCCGCCCCGACCATCATCTTGTCGGCCAAGCGCTCGATCGTCTCGGCCAGTTCCTGGCGGTTTGCCTCGACATGAATGCCGTCGGCATGGACGCGGCCGGCGATGCGGCTGTCGCCGGCGATGATGACGGCGACGCCGGCGGCCTGCGCGATCGGCACGATCTTCTCGGCGAAGGCCTGGAAGGCGGCGTCATCCATGCCGTTTTCGGGCAGGATCAGCGAGGCGACGTCGCCGCCGTCGAAGGCGGTGCAGATGTGCTCGGGAGTCACAAGCGGCGGCGCGATCAGCACGATTCGGCAGCGATTGGGCGGGGTTGCTTCATTCATCGGTCTTCGATCCCGGTTTTCGCCTATGCCGGGCGAACATGGTGGCATTGCGGCATAGAGCAAAGCGTCCGGCTTGAACAGGAGGCGGGCGAAGATCGCCGCTGAAAAGCGTCACGGCAGCAGCGGCTTGCGCCAATCTTCAAGGACTGACAGACGGCCTGTTGAAGCTCCTGATGGACGCTAACGAAACGACCGCTAAGTTAGCAAGCGAAAGCACGGGAAGAGCATGGCGCAAAATATCTACGACAAGGCCGATTTCTTCGAAGGCTACAGCCGTCTGCATCATTCGGTGGAAGGGTTGGACGGCGCGCCCGAGTGGCCGGTTCTGCGCGCCATGCTGCCGAAGGTGGTTGGTCTAAGCATCGTCGATCTCGGTTGCGGCTTCGGCTGGTTCTGCCGCTGGGCGCGGGCGCACGGAGCCAAGGAGGTTCTGGGCCTCGACCTGTCGGAAAGGATGCTCGCCCGAGCACGCGCCGCCGGCTCCGACGAAGCCACAGCCTATGAGCGGGTCGACCTCGACGAGCTCAGCTTGCCGAAGGCGCGCTTCGACCTCGCCTATAGCTCGCTTGCCCTGCATTATGTCAGCGATGCCGCGCGGCTGTTCGCGACGGTTTACCAGGCCCTGGTCCCCGGCGGATTCTTCGTCTTCTCGACGGAGCATCCGATCTTCATGGCTCCAAGCAATCCGGGCTGGTCCGTGGACGCCGCAGGAAGGAACGTCTGGCCCGTCGATCAGTATCTGGTGGAAGGGCCGCGCACGACCGACTGGTTCTCCGAGGGCGTGGTGAAGTACCACCGCACACTCGGCACCACGCTCAACAACCTGATCCAGGCCGGGTTCACCATCGGCCGCGTGGAGGAATTCTGTCCAACTGAAGGGCAGATCGCCGCCAGGCCTGAACTGGCCAAAGAGGTCGAGCGGCCGATGTTTCTTCTGGTTCAGGCGCGGCGATGAGAGGTCGGCGGCATCGCCGGCGCGGGTGCGTCAAAGATCCAGCTTGTAGCCGATGTGGTTCGCCTTGAAGCCGAGCCGTTCGTAGAAGCGGTGCGCGTCGAGCCGGCTCTTGTTGGTCGTCAGTTGCACCACCCTGCAGCCGCGCTCGCGGCATCTTTCGATGGCCCATTCCAGCAGGCACTGCCCTCCGCGCCGGCTCGCCGCGACGCGCACCGCCTCGATCTGGCCGCGCCAGGCGCCCTGCAACGACAGGCCCGGGATAAAACTGATCTGCAAGGTGCCGATGACTTCGGCGCCGTCCGTCATCACCGCCAGGAAATGGTTCGGGTTGCCGTCTATGGTCGCGAAGGCGTCCTGACAGGCTTGCACCAAAGGCACGCTTGCATTCTCGCGGGCGCGGCCAAGCGCGTCATCTGCAAGCATCGCGACGATCGCCGCAAGATCGGCTTTGTCCGCGCGGCGGATCAGGACTTCGCTCATCGTCAAACCTCATGCTGGGCGGGTGACCTTATGCATGGCCCGCCGCCAGCCGCAAACTCGGCAGGCCGGATTACGGACAGTTGATCGCGCCGACCGGCTGGCGGGGCGCTTCGGCTATCGCGGTCTTTCGCTTTGTGGTCTATTGCAAGTCTCCCGCCATCCTCCAGCCGTTTCTTGTCGCCGTATCTCCCATGTCAGGCCTGCTCAGCGATCCCTGGTTCTATGCCGCCACCATTCCGGCGGTCATCCTCGTCGGCCTGTCGAAGGGCGGCTTCGGCGGCGCCGTAGGCTTCGTCGGCGTGCCGCTGATGGCGCTGGCCATCCCGCCGGTGCAGGCGGCGGCCATCCTGCTGCCGATCCTTTGCCTGATGGACATCGTTTCGGTGTGGACATGGTGGGGCGTCTATGATCGCAAGATGCTGGTCGACATGATGCCCGGCGCCGTCATCGGCATCGGCCTCGGCTGGCTGACGGCGGCCCTGGTGACGGAGGAAATGGTGCGGCTGATCGTCGGCGCGGTCGCGCTGGTCTTCGTCCTGCGCTGGATCTATCTGCAGTTTCGCCACGGCGCCGACCACGAGGTGGAGCCGAACCGCATCGCTGCGGCGTTCTGGGGCATCGTTGCGGGCTTCACCAGCTTCGTCGCCCACGTCGGCGGCCCGCCCTTCCAGG
>NZ_RZSF01000526.1:0-3097 GCF_004023325.1 Mesorhizobium sp. M1A.F.Ca.ET.072.01.1.1
GTTGCCGGGAATCTGCGCGATCAGATTGTTGGCCAGCCAAAATTTCTGCATCAGCCGACCGAGCCCGTTCACCACCCCATGTGTTGCCCATGAGGCGGCAAGCGGGCTGACGCGCGAGACGATCTCCTTGTCGATCATCCAGTCGGTGAAGAATTCCGGATGGTTGGGCGTGATGAACGTCGCTTGGCCTTGGCCACAGCAGGTCTGCAGCTTCTGTTGGTCGGCGACGGGAAAGTCGATGTGACGCACATTGGCGACGCCGCGCAGGCCGGCGAGCCGATTGAACGGCAACAAGTCGCGGAAGCCGGGAACCCCTCGCAGCATGACGATCCGGTTGACGATCGTCATCACCTTGATCAGCGCCGGATTGGGTCGCGGCGCCACGAACACGTCGATCCTGCCCAAGCTTTCCCCCGAAATGCCTACGGGAATGCTGGAACGGGATTGCGGCGCCTTCAAGTCGGGCTCGGCGACGGATCGCCGTAGTGGTTAACCCGCCGCTATTTCGAGGCCGGACAGGGCTTGGCCTGATCGAACAGCGACAGGTTCACCAATTTGCCGGTCATCGAGAAGTCGCCATAGTCCATGACGAGGTCGCGCGTGATGCCGTTCTCATGCAGTTTGAAGCTGATCCGGTACTCCGGCACCTCTTCGCCGCTTTTGTCGGTGTCGTCGAAATAGGCGATGTCGACCGGCCAGTATTTGTCGGTGGCAAGCTTGGCGAGCGCCGGCGCTTCCGGGTCCGCCTTGTCGGCGTCGGCTCTTTTGCCGACGACGACGGTGGTCGTCATCACCTTATTGGCATCCTCGGAGCCGTCGAACAGATTGGTCTGATAGAAGTTCTCGCCCTTCTCGGCCTTGCCGATCAGCTCCACGAGGTGCTGGGTGGGGAACTGCGTGGCGGCGAGCTCGAGCGTGTTCTTCTCGGGCTTGTCGATGTTGACTTTGAGGCCTTTCGGCTCCCTGGTCGCCATACCCTTGACTTCCTTGTCGAGGTTCTGGTCGACGAAGGACTTCGTCACGAAGGAGAAGGTCTTGCCTTCCGCGTCCTCGAACGTCGTCGTCTGCTGATCGGTCAGCCTGGTGTTCTCGCTGGTGACGATCTGCGTGACGAAACGGAACTTCACCGTATAGCCCTCGCAGGGAGAGCCGTTGAACTCATAGACCATGCGGCCGGAGATGCCTGTGATGCCGGAGCGGTCGGACGCCTTGTTGAGCGTGAGATCATAGACGGCGCGGTGCGCCTGCAGCGCTGGCACGGCAAGGGCCGGAGTCATCGGGATGGCCGCCGACAGGAGAGCGGCGGAAAGGAAAAGGCGCGTCAAGCGCATGCAGTGCTCCGATCGTCGCGGCCGATGGCAGGCCGCAGGGAAAGATGGTCCAGCTTAAAAAAAGTCGTGGCGGAAGCGAGGCAAAAATAGCAATTTCGGCCCCGCCAACGCGGCGCCTTCCAGCAATAGGGAAAACCAATGAGCGAAACAATCGAAAAGCGGCTAAGCGATCTCGGCGTCGCCATTCCGGCCGCAGCAGCGCCGGCCGCCAACTACGTGCCCTACTGCCGGACAGGCAACACGCTCTTCACCGCCGGGCAGCTGCCGCTGAAGGACGGCAAGCTGCAGGCAAGCGGGCTGCTTGGCCGCGACATCGATACCGCCGCCGGCAAGGAGGGCGCAAAATTCTGCGCCATCAACATTCTGGCGCAGGCCAAGGCAGCACTTGGCGATCTCGAAAAAATCCGCCGGCTGGTCAAGATCACGGTCTTCGTCGCCTCGGCGCCGGACTTCGTCGAGCAGCATCTGGTCGCCAACGGCGCCTCCGACTTCCTCGTCGCGGTCCTCGGCGAACGTGGCAAGCACGCTCGCTCCGCCGTCGGCACCGCGTCGCTCCCGCTCAACGCCGCGGTCGAGATCGAAGCGATCTTCGAAGTCGAGTGAAACGAGCCTGACATGACCGACCTTTCCTGGTTGATTGCCCGCCCCGTCGCGCATCGCGGCTTCCATGACATGAACAAGACACGCTGGGAGAACACGCTGTCGGCCTTCGCCGCGGCAGCCGACCGCGGTTACGCGATCGAATGCGACGTGCATGTCTCGTCCGACGGCGTTCCCGTCATCATCCACGACTGCGACCTGAAACGTCTGACAGGCGAGGATGGCTTCGTCTGGCAACTCACCGCGGCCGAGCTCACCGCGCTCAAGGTGGGCGGCACGAAAGATCATGTGCCGACGTTGCAGGAGGCGCTCGACCTGATCGACGGACGCGTGCCGCTGGTGGTCGAGCTGAAAGGTGTTCCCGGCCACGACAAAGGATTGGTCGCGAGCGTCGGCAGGCTGCTCAAGCGCTACACTGGCAAGGTGGCGATCATGTCGTTTGACCATTGGCTGATCCGCGACTTCGCCAAGGAGGCGCCGGGCATTCCCGGCGGGCTGACCGCCTACGGCAAGGACGACCAGCTGATCGAGGCGCATTTTGCCATGCTGGCGCACAACCTCGCCTTCACCTCTTACGCCGCCGGCGATCTGCCGAACCCGTTCGTCAGCTTCGTGCGCGAAAAGCTCAAGATGCCGGTCATCACCTGGACCGTGCACGACCAGCCGGCGGTCGACCTCACCTTCAAATATGCCGACCAGATGACCTTCGAGGGCTTTGAGCCGGACCTGGTCAAGGTCGCCTAGAGCTGGATGATTTCAGGTCGAACGACCTGGATCAGATCCGAGCATGATGCCGTCCGAAAACCGCTTCGCACTTTCGGCATCATGCTGTGAGGCAGTGCCTGAAACGTGACTTGTAGCTGCCCTGAGGACGCTTAAATAAGCCGGATGGATCAGGGTGACGACGACGATGGACCGACAGCGAATGCGGACTATTCGGTCCGCATCGCGACCACCATCGGCGCATTCACCTGCGATGAATGGAACGGCTTCGCCGGAACCGCGCGCGGCGACAAAGCAAACGGCTACAACCCGCTCGTTTCATTCGGTTTTCTGAGCGCGCTTGAGGATTCTGGCTGTGCCGTGCGGCGCACCGGCTGGCAGGGTCATCACCTCAGGCTCGAGACGGCACAAGGCAAGCTGCTGGGCGCCGTGCCTTGCTATCT
>NZ_RZSF01000527.1:0-3068 GCF_004023325.1 Mesorhizobium sp. M1A.F.Ca.ET.072.01.1.1
TAGGAGTGGTGCGCTCATCCTCCAGCGGCAGGAAACGCTCTCTTCCGCTACCGTCTTTCCCCTTCATCAAACTGCCAGTTCCGGCTTCGCTGCGACCGGGCGCGTTCCTGCCGCTGGAGGATGAGCGCACCACTCCTAGCCGTTGAAGGCGGGCAGCGGCTGCGAGACGGTGAGACTTGCAGAATATACCGGCCTGCCGGCTTCGTCATGAACGGCAACGGTCACAGTCTCATCCAAGTCGCTTGAGGCGATTTCGTCTGCAGCGATATCGTGAAGCGCCTTCAGCGCTTCTCGTCGCAGGTCGGTGAGATTGCCGAGGTCGACCCAAGCATCGCCGAGGCTTTGCCCATTTCGGAAGACTTCGAACAGATAGTTCGGCATGCATTATTGTGGGCCGCACGAGATGCACCCGCATTCAAATTTGAGAGATGGGAAAGCATCCATCCCTCCGAGTGTGAACGTAGCCTTCCCTGGGGTGCGTTCAGGCGGGAAAACCGGCCTTTCTGAAGCCTGATGTGAAAAGCCCGAGGGCGACATGCTCGGCGAACGGGAGATTTGAAATCAGCCGGAGAGTCAGGTCGTGTTTCCTGGTCAGTGCCTCCTCGACTTCAGCGCGCGCCTTCTCCGTCTCGCCCAAATGTGCGTAAGACGCTGCGAGGAAAGCATGGACGAAGAATTGGTCGCCAGCCTTCTGATACGAAGCGACGGCTTCCGAGTACCTTCCAAGCAGGAAAAGGGAGCTACCCTTCACCTCCCAGAACCACATCGGTGGTACCGGCTCGCGCAGGAGCGCTGTTTCGAGCACGTCGAGCGCCGCCTCGGCCCGCCCGCCGTAGTTGAGCCAGCTTGCGTAATCCCCCGCTATGTTCACGTCCAGCGGGTTCAACGAGCGCGCTCGCTCGAAATGCACTCCCGCATCGCTGTGTTGGCGCATGTGCGTAAGCACCAGCCCCATGCTCTGGTGACAGACGCCATCGCTCCTGTCGAGAGCGAGCGCCGTTCGAGCGGCGTCCCAGGCCTTCTGTAGCGTCCGCAGATCGTTGTCGTACCAAAATCTGCCGACGAGGGCCTGCGCCAGGAAGGCGTGACCTTGAGCGAATGCCGAATCGAGCTCGACACACCGCGCGAAGAGGGGCTCGGACTTGTCCAGTTCATACCGGTAGAAGTGCGCGCGCCCCTGCAGGTAGTAGTCGTATGCGTCCCAATCGGTCGGACGCTTGCGTCTGCTGCGGCTCGCCGAATCGGCCTCCGTTTGGCCTTCGACCATCGAGGCGATAAGAGCCGCAACCTCGTCTTGCAATGCGAAGATGTCGTCGAGGGCCCGGTCGTACCGTTGGGCCCAAAGGTGGGTGCCAGTGGCGGCATCAATCAATTGTGTGGTGATCCGAATGCGATCACCGAGCTTTCGTATGCTGCCTGCGACAAGGTAGCGAACTCCGAGCTTGCGGTGGGCTTCGGCAGTGTCCAATGTCGGGTGACGGAACTGAAACGATGAATTGCGTGCGATGACGAGCAGGGAGCGAAACCTGGCCAGCTCCGTAATTATGTCCTCGGTTATGCCGTCGCTGAGATACTGCTGGTCCGGATCGCCGCCCGAGTTGACAAAGGGCAGCACCGCGATCGACGGCTTGCCGGGCGGTGGGATCGCCCCGTAGGACGCGCTCGCCACCGGCTCGACAGTCCCCGTGAAGCGGTACCCGAGGCGAGGCACTGTGGCGATCCACTCACCGCCGTTATCAGCCGGACCGAGTGCCTTTCTCAGCGTCGCGATTTGGACGGTAAGGTTGCCTTCCTCAACGGCGGTGCCCGGCCAGGCAGCGTCCATCAGCTCGGCCTTCGTCAGGATCTCACCGGGCCGTGCGGTAAGCGCAGCAAGCAGCGTCAGCCCACGATGCCCAACAGTGATCGGGATCTGGTCTTTAAGAAGCGTCCCCATGTCGGGATCGAGCACGAACGGACCGAAGGCGATGCGACACCGCTGCATTTGGGCATATTAGACGTTTGGAAGTTGTCGGAACAGGCACCCCCTAAATTCCCGGGCCAAACTCTCCGTTCTTCCTAGGTGGTAATGCTGAAAGACGTCGCGGGTCTCGTCGCCGTCTGGTGTTTGCGTCGGCACTTACGCTACTTGCTGCGGTCCAATCCCACCTTAAAAATGCAACGCAGCCCGGAGCGATCGTAGACCAGCTCAACCCCGCCCGTTCTTTCGCTGTCGAACACTCGCTGCAGGAGTTGCGTACCAAAGCCGTGTTTGCCAGGCACGACCGGCGGGCCGCCTTCCTCGCACCATTCCAGGACCAGAATTCGGCCCCCATCGACGTATTCCAACCGCCACGAGATCGAGACCGATCCGGTAGGATTGGAGAGCGCCCCATATTTGATGGCGTTCGTGGTAAGTTCATGAATGGCCAGCGCGAAGGAAAGCGCCACGTTCGAGGGCAACCAAACCGGCTCGCCTGTGAGATCGAACCGATCGAGAGAGGCATGCGGGTCGATCGAGGCGGCAATGAGCGTGCTGAGATCGGCACCGCTCCAATTCTCCCGGGTGAGGATATCATGCGCTTCTGCCAGCGAAACCAGCCGGGCCGAAAGCGCCTCCTTTGCGAGCGCGAGGCTAGTTGCGCTGCGCATCGTCTGGCTCGCGATTGCCTGAACTACGGCCAGCGTGTTCTTGACCCGGTGGTTTAGTTCATTGATCAACAGTTGACGCTGCTCCTCACTCCGTTTGCGCTCGGAGATGTCGAGGCTGATCTGGACAGCGCCTATTACCGAGCCTGCCGCATCGCGGACGGGCCGCGCGCTGGAAAGCAGGTACCGTTGCACCCCGGATGGCAGCGTATAGGCGAATTCCTCACTGTCAGTTTCCTCGCCGCGCATGGCTCTGCTCAGCGGACGGTCTTCCCGGCTGATGGTCTGGCCGTCTTTGTACGCCAGCGTATCAATCACCAGGTCGGGCGTCCCAAAGGATCTCCGGGACTCCGTCGACAGGCCCATCAGTTCCGCCGCGAACCGGTTGCGGATCACCTGTCGCGCTTGCGGATCATAGGTGAACCAGACCGCCACCGGCG
>NZ_RZSF01000528.1:0-3063 GCF_004023325.1 Mesorhizobium sp. M1A.F.Ca.ET.072.01.1.1
GCCCGGTCCGGCCACGATCATCGACCAGGTGCCGTTCGGCCGCCTCTACAAGGATGGATACTTGATCGGCACCGATCAGGCGATGGGCATACGCGACCGGCGCAAGCTGTCCTATGCCGGACATGTTGCGGTCAACGTCGTGCTCGACGAGAAATACGAGCTAGCCGGCGATCCCGATCTGGTGGCGATCGGCGTCGCCGAGGCCGATGCCAGCGGCGAGACGCTAGAGGACCTGATGCTCGATGCGGCAATCGGCGCGGTGGACTCGATCCCCCGCCAGCGCAGAAAAGACCTCGACCTTGTGCAGGAGGCCGTGCGCCGCGCCGTCCGCGGCGCCGCCAACGAAGCCTGGGGCAAGAAGCCGCTGGTGACGGTGTTTGTCACTAGATAAGGAAGTAGGGGAGTACGGGAATAAGGGAGTAGGGAAGAGCAAATAGCTCGGAGTTTTTCCTACCCCCCTACTCCCCTAACTTTCGGAGCGCTTATGCTCGGACGCCTAAATCATGTCGCGCTTGCCGTGCCGAACCTGGCTGCGGCGACAGCTGCGTATCGCGATACGCTGGGCGCTCGGCTGAGCGAGCCGCAGGCGCTGCCGGAACATGGCGTCACGGTTGTGTTCGTCGATGTCGGCAACACCAAGATCGAGCTGCTGGAGCCGCTGGGCGACGCTTCACCGATCGCAGCCTTCCTCGCGAAGAACCCGTCGGGCGGCATGCATCATGTCTGCTACGAGGTCGACGATATCCTCGCCGCGCGCGACCAGCTCAAAGCAAGCGGCGCGCGTGTGCTCGGCGACGGCAATCCGAAGATCGGCGCGCATGGCAAGCCTGTGCTGTTCCTGCATCCCAAGGATTTCTTCGGCACGCTGGTGGAATTGGAGCAGGCATGAACTGGGTTTCCTTTGTCGCACTGTTCTTCGTCACCTGGTGGCTGGTGCTGTTTGCGGTGCTGCCGTTCAGCCTGCGCACCCAGGATGAGGACAAGGACGTGACGCTCGGCACGGTCTCGAGCGCGCCGAAGGGACCGCACATGCTGCGCGCGGCGATCCGCACGACGGTCGTCACCGCGATCGTGATCGGCATTTTCTACGGCCTGACAAGGGGGCTCGGCTTCGGCTTCGACGACATTCCGCACATCGTGCCGGACTTTACTCATACCGCCGGCCGCTAGCGCCCTGAACAGTTCCGCAAGTATTGATCAACCCGCGCCCGTGCTGGTTGAAATTGGAAGCCGGCTTCCGATTTCAAGGGCTGGCGCAGGATAATGCTGTTTGGCAGGTCGTGGTGCTAAGCAGATGATTGCACAAAAAAAATGCAAGGCACGAGGCCTTGCAATTTAAACGCGTCCGATCTGTTTCCGGTGTCCGGCGGCAGCGAGTAACCGCGCCTAGATCGCATCCTCCCAAGACTTTGACCGCGTAGGAGAGCAGATTTTTCTCCGCCCTCTCGGTTATCGGCGCACACTAGACCAAGGCAGGTGAAAATGTCACGAAGAATTTTGCCCCCAAATAGGCAATATCGTGCTGCACTGCACAATAGTGGGGCAGGGCTTGCTTGTGAATCGATCAAAAGGCCAGATGCGGCACTTTGGTGGCCAAAACGGGCCCTTTTGATCATCCGCAGAACGCCGCAACACTTTGGAGCGCTCGGGTTTCCATTCGGTCATGAAATGGCTATGAAGCCCGGGCAAGCAGCCTCGGTTGCGCCGATTCCCCGCGCCGCCATTTTTTCATTCACGGACCACTCCATGCGTTTGTCGCGCTACTTCCTGCCCATTCTCAAAGAAAACCCCCGTGAGGCCGAAATCGTCTCGCATCGGCTGATGCTGCGCGCCGGCATGATCCGCCAGCAGGGGCAGGGCAGCTTCTCCTGGCTGCCGCTCGGCAAGCGCGTGCTGGACAAGGTCTGCCAGATCATCCGCGAGGAGCAGAACCGAGCCGGCGCGCTGGAAATCCTGATGCCCACGATCCAGTCGGCGGATCTGTGGCGCGAGAGCGGCCGTTACAATGACTACGGCAAGGAGATGCTGCGCATCAAGGACCGGCAGGACCGCGACATGCTCTATGGTCCGACCAATGAGGAAATGGTCACCGAGATCTTCCGCGCCTACGTCAAGTCCTACAAGGACCTGCCGCTCAACCTCTATCACATCCAGTGGAAGTTCCGCGACGAGGTGCGCCCCCGCTTCGGCGTGATGCGCTCGCGCGAGTTCCTGATGAAGGACGCTTACTCCTTCGATCTCGATTTTGAAGGCGCCAGAGCCGCCTATAACCGCATGTTCGTCTCATACTTGAGGACGTTCACGCGCATGGGCCTGCAGGCCATTCCGATGCGCGCCGATACCGGCCCGATCGGCGGTGACCTCAGCCACGAGTTCATCATCCTGGCCGAGACCGGCGAGAGCCAGGTGTTTTGCGACCGCGCCTATCTGTCGCTCGACGTGCCCGACGCGGACACGAACTTTTCCAACGATGCCGAGATCGGCGGCATCGTGACGAAATGGACGACTCCTTACGCCGCCACCGACGAGATGCATGACGAAGCGGCATGGGAGAAGGTGCCCGAAGGCGAGAGGCTCTCGGCGCGCGGCATCGAGGTCGGCCATATCTTCCATTTCGGCGAGAAGTATTCGAAGCCGATGAACGCGAAGGTCACCGGTCCCGACGGCAAGGACCATTATGCTTCGGGCGGCTCCTACGGCATCGGCCCGTCGCGGCTGGTCGCGGCGATCATCGAGGCGAGCCATGACGAGAACGGCATCATTTGGCCGGAAGCGGTCGCGCCGTTCGATATCGGTCTGATCAACATGAAGGTCGGCGACGCCGAATGCGACCGCGTCTGCGACGAGCTCTACGCAGCGCTGACCTCGGCCGGCAAGGACGTGCTTTATGACGACACCGACCAGCGGCCGGGCGGCAAGTTCGCAACCGCCGACCTGATCGGCCTGCCCTGGCAGGTGATCGTCGGACCGCGCGGGGTGGCTAGCGGCGAGGTCGAGATCAAGAACCGCCGGAGCGGCGAGCGCGAGACGCTGCCGATCGCGGAGGCCCAGAAACGCCTGGGT
>NZ_RZSF01000529.1:0-3058 GCF_004023325.1 Mesorhizobium sp. M1A.F.Ca.ET.072.01.1.1
CCGCAGCGGCAGCTTGCACATAAACTTGGCGTATCGCTGCCCACCGTGTCGCGCGCTTATGAGGAGCTTGCTCGCCGAGGTTTCACAGCTGGAGAAACGGGGCGCGGAACGTTTATTCGCAACAATAACCCGAACCCAGAGGCAGTGTCGCCCTATGTTCCGGAGCGGCAATCGGGTCTCATCGATTTGTCAATATTAAAGCCGATCTGCGATACCATACATCTTGAACGCATGAAGTCCGCGCTTGCCGCGCTTGCTGTCGATATTCCTCCGAGCACGGTCCTCGGTTCGCGCCCAAGCGCTATGTTTGCGCGTCACCGCTCAATCGCTGTGGAATGGCTCAGGCGCTGCGGTTTGGAGGCGGACGAAAAAACTATCCATCTCACCAACGGCGGGACGCCGTCGCTGACAGTCGCATTGATGACTGCTTGTCAGCCTGGCACGATGATTGCCACGGAAGCAACGGGGCTTCACGTCATGCTGCCTTTGGCCTCGTATTTAGGGGTGAAGGTCCATGGGGTGCAGATAGATGACTGCGGAATTGTTCCGGAAGCGTTGGAGAGCGCATGCCAGCATAACAAAATCCGTGCGCTTTTCATGATGCCAAATGCTCTGGGTCCAACCGCCTTCTTAATGGATGAGAGCAGACGTATCGCGATTGTGGAGATCGCCCGGAAGCACGACCTAATCATCATCGAGGATGATGCGCTTGGCCCACTCGTCGACAAGAGGCCGCCGCCATTTCAAGTACTTGCGCCAGAGCGAACGTTGTATATTACTAGCTTTTCTAAGCCTGTGATGCCTGGGTTGCGCACTGGTTATCTGGTCGCGCCAGAGCGCCTTCTCCCAGCCGTTGAGAATCGGCAACTCGTCACGAACTGGACCGCGACTCCCTTAATCGCGGAAATTGCGGCCCGATGGGTTGAAGATGGGACTTGCCTAGAGCTAGTCGAATGGCAGCGAGCCTCTCTCGCTCAACGTCACAAACTTGTCGCGCAGGTTATGGGAGAATTTCCGTATCGGTTTCATCCGCAGAGCCTGCATATCTGGCTTCCGCTTGGACCAAAATTTCCCGAAGACGAATTCGTGTCACATGCGCGTAAGCAAGGGGTGGCAGTTGCGCGAGGTGCAGCGTTCGCGATTTCTGACTCTCAGCCGGCGGTACGAATATCGGTTGGATCCACGACCGAAGAAGACCTGGAAAGAGGGTTGACCGTGATTCACAATTTGCTGCACAGCGAGCCGGAGCCGATCCTCTTCGACCTGTAAGGCTCACAGCCTAGGTCGATGCCGCCTCAAATCGACTGAGGCCGCCTCACGAGCCCACGCTTCTGTTTGATCTCGACACAGAAGGTCGCTGCTGCTTCATAGTGCTCTCGGTGGATTTGGGGGAGTTGCGAATGTCATCTAGCCTAGGCGGTGGCACAAGCAAGCACCATGATCGGTCTTCCAGTGCTTCCTTCAGAGATCAACGAAGCTGAGGCGCTGCTTAGAGCCATGTCGGCGGTCAGGCGCTGTGGCGAGCGAGTTCGGCGTCAGCATCGTTTCCAGTCCGCGACACACCAAGCCACGATAACACCTCGTCGCGAAGCCTAATGAAATTCGGATCGGAGCGATCCCGAGACACTGCGTCGGTGACGGGCAGGATCGTGGCGATCCGCCCAGGATGGGGATGCATGATGACGATCCGATCTCTAAGATAGACTGCTTCATCGACGTCGTGTGTGACGAGCACGGCGGTCGTGCCCTCGTGCCGGACAATCCTTTGAAGCTCGTCCTGCAGACGCAGACGGGTGAGCGCGTCGAGGGCCCCGAGCGGCTCGTCGAGCAGCAGGAAGCGCGGCTTCGTGACGAGTGCGCGGGCTATCGCCACACGCTGCGCCATGCCGCCCGATAATTGGGCGGGATAGGCTTTAGCAAATTGGTCGAGGCCGACGAGATGCAGATGGTCGCGAACGAGCTCGCCCCGTTCGGCAGCGCCCAACCCGCTTTGGCGCAGCGCTGCCGCGACATTGGCCTCGACATTGAACCAGGGCAAAAGCCTGTGCTCCTGGAAAACGATCGAGCGGTCGAGACCCGGACGTTCCACCCTGTGCCCATCGACCCGGATGTCTCCGTCATAGTCAGTGTCGAGGTCGAGAACGAGCCGCAGCAAGGTGGATTTGCCGCAGCCTGAGGATCCCACGATGCTGACGAACTCGCCCTGGTCGACGGCAAGCCGGATATGAGACAGCGCCTGGACCTGAGGGCCGGCGACACTGAACCGCTTGCTTACGTCAGCGATCTCCAGTGCGTGGCTTTGGCCACGTATGGCGACAGGGCCGGTCATGGGATCCTCCAGCGCAGAAGGCGATGCTCCAGAGCGCCGGCGATGACATTGAAGACCACGCCGACGCCGCCGAGCAGCAGAATGCACAGCAGCAATAAATCCATGTGGAACAGGTGCTGGCCCTCGTTCATGCGCCCGCCTATGCCGGGCGCGATGTTGAGCAGGAGCTCGGCCCCCACCGTCGCGGTCCAGGCGTAGATCAGCGCCGAATGAACACCCGTGCAGATTTGCGGCAGCGCACCCGGAATGGCGATGAGAAGTCGAACCAGCCGAAGGTCAGCACTTCGGCAAGCTCGCGATAGCTGCGCGGGATGCCGGAGACCCCCTCCAGGTGTTGATCAAGGTCGGCTGGAACGCCGCAAGCGCGATGAAGACGACCTTGCCGGCCTCGCCACCGCCGAACCACATCGAGATGAGGGGAACCCAGGCGAAGAGGGCGATCTGGCGGTGTACCAGCAGCACCGCCCCAGAAGGCGTTCGAGGAGGCGGGAAAACCCGATCGCCAAACCAAGCGTGATCCCGGCCACACTGCCACACGCAAAACCGATCAGGTCTCGCTCCAGGCTCGCCAGAAGATTGAAGGCGAGGCCGCCGCGGCTGAACTCTGCCACGCCGCGGGCCACCACCTCTTCGAGTGGCGGCAGAAAACGCGGGTCAGCAACGCCGGCATGGGCAAGCAACTCCCAAATCGCGAGCAGCGCAATCGGTACTGCAAGCGGCCGAAAATGT
>NZ_RZSF01000052.1:0-28616 GCF_004023325.1 Mesorhizobium sp. M1A.F.Ca.ET.072.01.1.1
GGCTGGCGGCGCTTGCGCGGGTCTCGCGCATCGGCGAGCCGATAAATACCTTCCATCTCGCCTATCTGATCGGGCCGCGCATCAATGCCGGCGGGCGCATCGGCGATGCCGCGCTCGGCAGCAGGCTGCTTGCCACCGAGGATCCCGTTGAAGCCGCAAGCATTGCCGAGACGCTCGACCGGCTGAACCAGGAACGGCAGCAGATGGAACTGGAGATGCTGGCGCAGGCGCGCGCCGAGGCCGACGCGGAGCTTGCCGGCGGCACCGGCCCTGGCATCGTCGTGACCGCAAGCAACAGCTGGCATCCCGGCATCGTCGGGCTGCTGGCCTCGCGGCTCAAGGACCATGCGCGCCGTCCCGCTTTCGCAATCGCCTTCAATGCCAATGGGATCGGCACCGGCTCGGGGCGCTCGGTCTCCGGTTTCGATCTCGGCCGGCTGGTGCGCGAGGCGGCGCAGGCCGGCCTGATCGCCAAGGGCGGCGGTCACGGCATGGCGGCAGGCATCACCGTGGAACGTGCCAAGCTCGGCGCGCTTCGGGCTTTCTTCGAGGAGCGCGCGGCGGCGGATGTGTTCCGGCTGCAGAGCGAGGAAAGCCTGGCGATCGACGGCGCCTTAGCCGCGGAGGGCGCGACGCTGGCGCTGCTCGATGCGCTGGAGAAAGCCGGCCCGTTCGGCGCCGGACACATCGCGCCGGTGTTTGTGCTGCCGCGCCACAGACTCATCGATGCGCGGCCGATCGGCACCAACCACATCCGCGCCGACCTGCAGTCGCAAAGCGGCGGCAACCTCCAGGCGATCGCGTTCCGCGCCGTCGACACCGCGCTCGGCGAATTCCTGTTCAAGAACAGGGGCAAGACCGTGCATATAGCCGGTTCGCTGTCGGGCAATTACTGGAACGGCAACCGCTCAGTGCAATTCCGCATCACAGATGCCGCGATTGCTTGACTGACGCTTCGGATCAGGCGAGCACCGTCTGCAGCCGCCGCAATTCGCTGATTTGGGACATGGTCGCCTGATAGCCGATGCGGATCGCCTCGTCTGCGCGGTGGAACTCGGTCAGTCCGATATGGCTGAGCTTCGGCTGCAGCGACATGTCGGGCGGATCGCCGGCGAGCCTGGCGCGCGAGATCCGGTCCTGGATGATGTTGAAGGCCTCGACCATGACGCCGGTGATGCCGAGGCGGGTCTGGTGCGGCGGGTGCTGGGGATTGACCTGACCGGGACGCGGCGCGTCGTTCTCGATGACGAGTTCACCCGCGCTGTGCTTGATCACCGCGGCACGCCCGAACAGATCGTAGTGGAGGTTGACGGCCACGACCAGCGGCTGCTCGTAGGCGCGACAGACCGAGACCGGCACCGGATTGACCAGCGCGCCGTCGACCAGCACGCGCCCGTTGCAGTTCACGGGCTCGAAGACGCCGGGCAGCGCGTAGGACGCGCGCATGGCGGTGATGAGCGAACCTTTCGACAGCCAGATTTCGTGGCCGGTGCGGATTTCGGAAGCGACGGCGACGAAGGGCTTCGACAGTTCCTCAAAACGGATACCGTCGACATGTTCGCGCAGCCGCGCATCGAGCTTCATGCCGCCGAACAGGCCGCTGCCGCGCAGATTGAGATCGAGCAGTCCGAAGAGGCGCCGCTTGGTCAGGCTTCTGGCGAACTCTTCCAGTTCGTCCAATTTGCCGGCGAGATAGCAGCCGCCGACCAGCGCGCCGATCGAGGTGCCCGCTATCATCGAAACTTCGATGCCGGCTTCGTCCAGTGCGCGCAGCACGCCGATATGGGCCCAGCCACGAGCACAGCCGCCGCCGAGCGCTAGCGAGATGCCCATCTTCTTCGCCGATTTCGGATCGAGCACGCCGCCGGACGATGCAAGGCCGTTGGCCTCCTGAACGTCAGGTCTGCTGCGCAATGACGCCCATTCGAGCATCATGATCTCCCTTGTCCCGTGTCCCTTCTATCACAAGGATGTTTGAGAATAGTGAATATGAGTGGTTTGTGAATATCGAATGGTTCACGCCGGCTTCCGATACGTTTCTTGCGCATCGAACAGCGGCTTGCTGCCATCGTCGGCAAGCACCGCCTTGCCGTCGCTGAGCCCCACCGTCCGATAAAAGCAGGAACGCCTACCGGTGTGACAAGTTGCGTCCTGGCCCAATACTTTGACGCTCAACCAAATCGCGTCCTGGTCACAATCCGTGCGCATCTCGAGGACGCGCTGGACGTTGCCCGAGGTCTCGCCCTTTTTCCACAGCGCGTTGCGGGAACGCGACCAATAGTGGGCGATGCCGGTTTCGAGCGTCAGCGCCAGCGCCTCGGCATTCATATGCGCGACCATCAAAAGCATGCCGTCGCCGGCGTCGGTGACGACGACGGTCACGAGGCCGGCAGCATCGAAGCGCGGAGAAAGGACGGTGCCTTCCTCCAGCGCCTTCTTGTCTGCCGGGGCTTTGGGAAATTGCAGTGCCGACATTGCCGGTTCGTCTTTTTGTTGGACCATGATCTTATCTGAAAACCGGGTCCCGCTTTTCGGGACCATGGTCTGAAGGCCGGCAGCAGCCGGCGATCAGGCACGCACCATGGTGACGAAGCGCACCTGTTCCTCGGGCGTGTCCTTGAAGACGCCGGTGAAGGTAGAGGTGAGCGTGGTCGAGTCCTGCTTGCGGATGCCGCGCATGGCCATGCACATATGCTCGGCCTCGATCATGACGGCGACGCCGCGCGGGTTGAGCACGTCCTGGATCACGCCTGCGATCTGCGCCGTCATCGCTTCCTGCGTCTGCAGGCGATGGGCGAAGATGTCGACGACGCGCGCGATCTTGGACAGACCCACGACCTTGCCGTCCGGCAGGTAGCCGACATGCGCCTTGCCGATGATCGGCACCATGTGGTGCTCGCAATGGGAGTGGAACTTGATGTCCCTGACGATGACGAGATCGTCATAGCCGGCCACTTCCTCGAAAGTGCGGCCAAGCTCCTCGGCCGGGCACATGTCATAGCCGTTGAACATCTCGCGAAAAGCCTTGGTGACGCGCTTCGGCGTGTCGACAAGGCCCTCGCGATCAGGGTTGTCGCCGGTCCAGCGCAAAAGCGTGCGCACGGCGGCCTGGACCTCGGCCTCGCTTGGGCGATCGGTGACAGGCTTCTCCATATAGGAGGAAGGGGGCATGAGTTTCTTGATGACGGCATCCATAAAGGCGTCTCCCGTAGTCCCACTCAGAGGTGGGACGAGTTGAACGGACCACGACCTTTCGGGTGAAACTCGCCCGGTTTCCAGCCCGTAAGCGGCGTGAACAGATGAGCAATGACAATGGTTTGAGTTTGCCTTGTCGATGCCCGGCTGCCATCATTATATATGGTCGTGCACAGCGAAAGGAAGACGCAACAGCGGCAAAGCCTGTTCGCTTGGCGGCGACGGATTGGAAAAAAATGATCGACGACATCTACAATGCGAAAATCCTGAGCTTCGCCGGAAACATCGCCAAGATCGGCCGGCTCGACCACCCCGATGCGACCGCCAGAGCGCACTCCAAACTGTGCGGCTCGACCGTCACCGTCGACCTCAAAATGGATGGCGACGTGGTGACCGATTTCGCTCATGACGTGAAGGCCTGCGCGCTTGGTCAGGCATCCTCCTCGATTATGGCCCGGCATGTCATCGGCGCGAACGCCGGTGAGCTGCGCGCGGTGCGCGAGACCATGCTGAAGATGCTCAAGGAAAACGGCGCGCCGCCGGAGGGCCGGTTCGCCGATCTGAAATATCTGGAGCCGGTGCGCGACTACAAGGCACGTCACGCCTCGACCATGCTGACCTTCGACGCGGTGGTCGACGCGATCGTCCAGATCGAGAAGAAGCGCGCCGGCCAGGCTGCTTGAGGGCGATCTCCTGGGCTGCTTGCCTGTTATGGCGAACTCGCTTGATATCCCGGCGCCATGTCGAGTGGACCGACCGGCGTCCCGTCCGGCCTTCCCGGCGATGACCGATAAAAGGTCGTTGCGTTCCCGGCTCGAAGCCCACATCTAACGCACAAGGAAGCTGGCTGCGGAGAAGTGCGGATGGGAGACCATTCAGGACATATCCATGGTGTCCGGCCGGTCCGGCATGGGCGAAACTGGCAGGGACCCTGGCGCAAGACGCCGGGCCGCGTCCTCGGCACGTCGCTCGTGCGCCTCTACCAGTTGACGCTTTCCGGCTTCGTCGGCAATAGCTGCCGGCATCTGCCGACCTGTTCCGAATACGCGCATGAGGCAATCGCCCGCCATGGATTGTGGACCGGGGGCTGGCTGGCGCTGTTCCGGGTCTCGCGTTGCGGGCCGTTCGGGACGCATGGCATCGACCGCGTGCCGGAGACGCTTGCGCCGCGCTATGTCTGGTTCATGCCGTGGCGCTATTGGCAAATCGGCAGGAAGCGCGATGACGCAGATGGCTGACTGCGGCTGCGTTTCGCAGCCCGTGTTTACGATTCGGTAGGGTTAACGTCAGCCTGCACAAACACTGCCAATTTGAGACAAAATCGAGACAAGACGCCTCGCTAAGCCGCTCCGCGTAATCCCTTTTCCGGAGTGAGCTTCGATGCGCCAGATGGACCGCTATCCGTTCTTCATTGCCATCATTCTGTTCCTGCTGGCCTGGATGCTCGGCCTGCCGATGCGGGCGCAATCGACGCCGCTCAAAGACATCCACTGCACTTTGATCGAGGACTCGGCGAGCGGCTCGACGCTTTGCCAGGATGGCTTCCGTGACGAGCGCGTCAGCCCGGCTTCGATCTTGCCGAAGGGGCTCGCGACGCGGGCGGCTTCCTGAACGATCTTCCCGGGCTCATCAAATAGAACGGCTTGCGGCTTTACGGCGGCGGAAACTCCTCATAAAAGACTGCCGCCCGCCAGCGTCCAAGTGATTGGCGCCTCCGGCCAACCCTGCATGCTCCAGCACACTTCCTGCGACATGCATTCACCACCCGCGCTCGTTTGCGGGACTGGATAGGACAACTCTGATGCTGAATTCCGTGTCCCTGACATTTCCCGATGGTTCCGTCCGCGAGTACGACGCGGCCGTGACCGGCGCCGCCCTTGCCGAATCGATCTCCAAATCGCTGGCGAAAAAGGCTGTTGCCTATAGCCTCGACGGCACCGTCCGCGATCTTTCCGATCCGCTCGGCAGGTCCGGCAAGGTCGAGATCATCACCCGCGAGGATCCGCGCGCGCTGGAACTCATCCGCCACGACGCGGCGCACGTGCTGGCCGAGGCCGTGCAGGAGCTTTGGCCGGGAACGCAGGTGACCATTGGGCCGGTGATCGAGAACGGGTTCTATTACGACTTCGCGCGCAACGAGCCGTTCACCCCGGACGATTTCCCGGTGATCGAGAAGAAGATGCGCGAGATCATCGCCCGCAACAGGCCGTTCACCAAGGAAGTGTGGTCGCGCGAGAAGGCGAAGAAGGTCTTTGCCGACAAGGGCGAGCGCTACAAGGTCGAGCTGATCGACGCTATCCCCGAGGATCAGGATATCAAGATCTACGCGCAGGGCGACTGGTTCGATCTCTGCCGCGGTCCGCACATGGCTTCGACCGGGCAGATCGGCAACGCATTCAAGTTGATGAAGGTGGCGGGCGCCTATTGGCGCGGCGATTCCAACAACCCGATGCTGACGCGCATCTACGGTACCGCCTTTGCCGACCAGGCGCAGCTCGAGGCATACCAGATGCTGCTGGAGGAAGCCGAGAAGCGCGATCATCGCAAGCTCGGCCGCGAGATGGATTTGTTCCATTTTCAGGAGGAGGGGCCGGGCGTCGTCTTCTGGCACGCCAAGGGCTGGAAGATGTTCCAGAACCTGGTCAACTACATGCGCCGCCGCCTCGACGAGCACGGCTACCAGGAAGTCAACGCGCCGCAGGTGCTGGACAAGAGCCTGTGGGAGACGTCCGGCCACTGGGGCTGGTATCGCGACGCGATGTTCAAGGTGACGGTTGCCGGTGACGACACCGACGACGACCGCGTCTTCGCGCTGAAGCCGATGAACTGCCCCGGCCATGTGCAGATCTTCAAGCATGGGTTGAAGTCTTACCGTGAACTGCCCGTAAAGCTTGCGGAGTTCGGCAATGTGCACCGCTACGAACCGTCGGGCGCGCTGCATGGGCTGATGCGTGTGCGCGGCTTCACCCAGGACGATGCGCATATCTTCTGCACCGAGGAGCAGCTCGCCGCGGAATGCCTGCGCATCAACGATCTGATCTTGTCGACCTATGCCGATTTCGGCTTCGACGAGGTCGCGGTGAAGCTGTCGACGCGGCCCGACAAGCGCGTCGGCACCGACGAGGCCTGGGACCATGCCGAGGCGATCATGAGCAATGTGCTGGAGACGATCCGCACGCGCTCCGGCAATCGCATCAAGACCTCGGTCAATCCGGGCGAGGGCGCCTTCTACGGGCCGAAGTTCGAATATGTGCTGAAGGACGCCATCGGCCGCGAATGGCAGTGCGGCACCACGCAGGTCGACTTCAACCTGCCGGAACGCTTCGGCGCCTTCTATATCGGCTCGGATTCGGAGAAGAAGCAGCCGGTCATGGTGCATCGCGCGGTGTGCGGCTCGATGGAACGCTTCCTCGGCATCCTGATCGAGAACTATTCCGGCCATTTCCCGCTGTGGTTCGCGCCGCTGCAGGTGGTGGTGGCGACGATCACCTCAGACGCGGATGAGTATGCAATGAAGGTGGTCGAGCGGCTGAAGGCTGCGGGGCTGCTCGCCGAAACCGATCTGCGCAACGAGAAGATCAACTACAAGGTGCGCGAGCACAGCCTGGCCAAGGTTCCGGTCATTCTCGTTTGCGGCAAGCGGGAGGCGGAAGAGGAAACCGTCAATGTCCGCCGTCTCGGCTCCCGCGACCAGGAATCGCTGAAGCTCGGCGACGCCGTGAAATTGCTGGCGGACGAGGCCGTCTCTCCGGACCGCAAGCGCCGCGCGGCCTAAAATCGTTAATCTCCAATCGCTTCTCGAATGGCGGTGGCACATAGTCCACCGCCATCTTCACACGCCTGTCACGCCAACCTTGTAACCGAGCCGCCATGCTCAAGCTGAAACCGCGGGAAAGGCCGTTTCCCGAGCTCTCCTACGCCAACCGGCATCAGCCGGCGCTGACTCGGTGGTTCATCCATTCCGTCGAAGGCCTGTCGGGCCGCGACCGCTTTGCCGTGCTCTACGACTTGTGGCGGCGCCAGGTCGCTCCAACGGGCGACCGTGTGTTCAGCCGCATGCTGGACTTGATCGACGTCAGGGTGCACCACGCCGGCCGTTGGCCGCCGGCAAATGTGCCGGCTAGTCCGCTGGTGATCGTCGCCAACCATCCCTTCGGCATCGGCGACGGCATTGCAGTGCTGTCGCTCGCCGAGCAGCTCGGCCGTCCGTTCCGGGTCATGATCCACAAGGACCTGCTCAGGATCCGCGAGATGGAAGCCTATTCGCTGCCGATCGATTTTTCCGAGACCAAGGAAGCGCTGAAGAACAACATGGCCGTGCGCCACGAGGCGGTGCGGCTGTTGAAGGAAGGCGTCACCATCGTCGTTTTTCCGGCCGGCGGCGTCGCCACGGCGCCGAAGGGGTTCGGCCGGGCGATCGACCTGCCGTGGAAGATGTTTCCGGCCAAGCTCATCCAGGAGGCCAAGGCCTCGGTCATCCCTTTGCATTTCTCCGGCCAGAACGGCCGTCTGTTCCATCTCGTCAGTGGGCCGATGAACATGGCCGAGCGCGACAACCGCGTGGCGAAATTCGTCGGCAAGGCGTCGCTGACGCTGCGCACCTCCCTGCTCATCCGCGAATTCGCCCGGCTGTCGGGCAAGGCGATCGAGGTGCGCATCGGCGATGTGCTGAAGTGGAGCGAGCTCGAACCGTTGCGCGACCGCAAGGCGCTGCTCGACCAGCTCTACCAAGCGGTTTTCGATCTCGCTCCGGCGGCTGCGCGGCGCGGACGCGTACCGTTTCTAAGCAAGCGGATGCGCAAAGCCGCCTGAGCAGCTTAGTCCGCGCCCTCCTCGGGATCGATTGCGGACGATTCGTTGGCCACGACCTCGATTTCCTGGTTCTGGCCGGCCACGACGGTGAAATCCTTCTGGTAGATGCGGTCGCGGTTCTTGGCGATGATGGTGTATTGTCCTTCGGCCAGCACCATCGAGGCGAAGGCGCCGACGGCTTCCTTGATCGGATCGCCGGATTCATTGAGCAGCGACCAGGAGGTGTCGGCAATGGCTTCGCCGCCGGGCTCGCGCACCAGCTTCATCGTCATCTCAGCCGCGCGGTGCTCGACGGTGGCCTCGGTCAGCTTGCCGGCCTCGACGCGGATATCGGAGCGGATCACGGCGTTGACTGCGCCATAGGTGGAGACGACATGGTAGGTGCCTGCATTCAGCCGCACCACCGTGTTCGGCTCGACATCGGGGGCGATCAGCGCGCGGTCGCCATTGGCCTCGGCCTGGCCCTCATAGATCGCGAAGCGGAGCTTCTTTGGCGCGATGTGCGCGCCGCCGGACGTCACCGCGTCGAGTTTCAAGCCGCCGGCATCGAGAACGAGGCTTTCGCGCTTTGCGTCCTTGCCGACGGTGATGCGCTTGGTGGCGCCGGCCCGTCCGTAAGAGGCGTGGACCAGGTAGCTGCCGGGGTCGAGCTGGAACACCGCCGTGCCGCCATGCGCGGACGCCACCATCGGCAGCTTGCCGTCGCTGGCCGGTTCCGGCTTGAAGACGCGCCAGACGATGCCGCGGGTGATGTCGGCGCCCCTGTCGGTCAGTTGCGCAGAAAGGGTGATCGCTCCGCCGCTGCCGAGCGCCAGCGACCGCTCGCTCTTCGGCGTCGCATAGCTCGAAATGCCCGGCAACTTGATATTGCCGACATCGTTGGCGTTCTGGGCCAGCGCGAACGAAACCGGCACCGCAAGCAACGCGGCGATGAGCCCGATCACGAAAAGGCGCAGAGTCCCCTCAAACATGCCTTGCGTTGAAGCCCAAAGCGGTGGCAATTTCAAGGCTCAAGAGCCTGCCGCCCTCCGCCAGGGCTCTTTATCCGCCGTATAATTGCGCCATTGCCCGAGCCGCCCGACCTCCCGATGGCGCGCTTCAGCTCAAAATTGAATGCTAGGAGACTTGCGCCCATGGCGTCGCCGATCATCGACTTCCTGCTGACCCGCAATTCAGCGCCGATTCCCGACCTCAAGGAGCCGGCGCCGAGCGATGCGGAAATCGCCACGATGATCGCCGCGGCGTCGCGGGTGCCAGACCATGGCCGCCTCGAGCCCTGGCGGTTTATCGTCTACCGCGGCGACGCGCGGGTCGAGATCGGCAAGAAGCTCGCGGCGCTTGCCGAGCAGCGCGAAGGACCGTTGCCGGAGGGGCGCCGCAACCAGGAACTGGCGCGCTTCTCGCGCGCCCCGCTGGTGATCGGCGTCGTCTCCGTGCCGCGGGAGAACCCAAAGATCCCGCAATGGGAGATGTTCCTGTCGGGCGGAATGGCGGCTATGAATCTGATGATCGCGGCCAATGCGCTGGGCTATGGCACCAACATGATCAGCAACTGGTATTCCGACGTTGCGGAGGGCAGGGCGATTCTCGGGCTGTCGCCGCAGGAGCGCGTCATCGGCTTCGTCCATATCGGCTCGTACCAGGGACCGGCGCCGGAGCGGCCCCGACCCGATCCGGCGAAGCTCTATGCCGATTACGCCGGGCCGTGGGCCGGCTGACATGTTCTACGAGCCATCCAAGGGGCACGGCCTGCCGCACGATCCGTCGAAGGCGATCGTTGCACCCCGCCCGATCGGATGGATCTCGACATTGAACAAGGCCGGTGAGATCAACCTGGCGCCCTATTCCTTCTTCAATGCCGTTTCGACGCGTCCTTTCATCGTCTGGTTCTCATCCGAAGGCGCGAAGGACAGCGCCACCTTCGCTGAAGAAACCGGCGAATTCGTCGCCAATCTCGTCAGCCGCGAGCTTGCCGAGAAAATGAACCGCACGGCCGTCGATGCACCGCGCGGCATCAGCGAGTTCGCCTATGCCGATCTCGCCATGGCGCCGTCGCGCCTCGTCGCGCCGCCGCGCGTGGCGGAAGCGCCCGCCGCCCTCGAATGCAAGGTGACCGAGATATTTCGGCCGCGGGGACTGGACGGCGCCGAGACCAGCGCCATCGTCGTCGCCGGCGAGGTCGTCGGGGTCCACATCGACGATGCTTATCTCAGGGACGGCCTGTTCGACATCGTCAGAGCCGGCAATGTCGCCCGGCTTGGCTATATGGACTATGCCAGCGTCAACGAGATTTTCTCGATGCGGCGGCCGCGCTGGAGCAAGGATTAACCGGGAGGGGTACACGGCTCACGTCCGCTACAAACTGATCCCCATGGTCTGGTGATTGGCGGTTCAGGCTGAAAGTCCCGCCGCTCTCGCGCGTGCCAGCAGCCGCTCCGCAAGCCGCAGGTGCGGCCGGTCATACATCTTGCCGTCGATGCCGACGACGCCCGGATTTCCCGCCGCCGCGAAGGCGTCGACGATCACCCGCGATCGTTCGACCGCTTCCGGCGACGGCGTGAAGGCGGTGTTGATGACCGGCACCTGCGCTGGATGGATCGCCATCTTGCCGGTAAAGCCGTCGCGCTCGGCCTCTCTGCATTCGGCTTCGAAACCGGCCATGTCGCGGAAATCCGGAAAGACGGTATCGATCGCGGCGATTTCCGCCGCGCCGGCCGCCAGGATGGTCATCGCGCGCGCCAGGCGGAAGACGTCGGTGTAGCGGCCGCTCTCGTCGCGCGCCGAACGCGCGCCGATTGCGGCCGACAGATCTTCCGCGCCCCAGGTAAGTCCGGCAAGCCGGCTGCTTGCTCCGGCGTAGCTCGCGGCAGCCAGCAGGCCGGATGCGGTTTCGGTGATGATCGGTAGGATCTTTATGCCGCCATCCGGCAAGCCGCTTTCGGCCTCGTGCACCCGAAGCTTGGCCGCGAGCTGCTGGACATCCTGTCCGCTGTTCGACTTCGGCAGCATGATGCCGTCGGGTTTCACCGGGACGAGCGCCGCAAGATCATCGTCGGTCAGGCCGGTCGACAGATCGTTGACGCGTACGTAGATGTCGGAGCTGGTCTGCTGTCGGTGGCCGGCGATGAGGTTCGCCGCGACTTTGCGGGCGCCCGCCTTGTTGCCGGCGGCGACCGAATCCTCAAGGTCGACGATGACCACGTCGGCGCCGGCGCCAAAGCCCTTTTCCAGCTTGCGCTCGGAATCGCCCGGCACGAAGAGCAGCGAGCGCATCAGGACGCCTTCTTCATCATCATCGCCTGCCTCGTGCATTTGGCGACAAGAACATCGTTCTGATTATAGGCGCGGTGCTCGAATTCGACGATGCCGCGATCGGGCCTCGACCTGGACTCGCGCACCGAAACGACCGTCGTCTCGACGCGAATGGTGTCGCCGTGGAAAACCGGGTGCGGGAAGACGGTCTCCTTCATGCCGAGATTGGCGACAGTGGTGCCGACGGTGATATCGTTCACCGAGATGCCGATCATCAGGCCGAGCGTGAACAGCGAATTGACCAAGGGCTTGCCCCATTCGCTCTTCGCGGCGAAGTCGAAGTCGATGTGGAGCGGCTGCGGGTTCAGCGTCATCACCGAGAACAGCATGTTGTCGCTTTCGGTGACGGTCTTGCGCAGCGTGTGCCGGAAGACGCGGCCGACGACGAACTCCTCCAGATAAAGCCCGGCCATGGTCGATCTCCTCCGCTATTCCTGTTTGATAGGCGTTGGTTGCAAAGCCATCAAGCCGGTTAAGAAACATGGTGAACCGTTCGTAAACCATTTCCAGCTTACCCTTCCCAACGGGGCCGAAACGTTTCGGCAAGGGCGTAGCTGATCGGCATGGTTGTTTCGCATTTTCTAAAGTGGATCGATAAGGCAAGGGTTTCCGAGCGCGCCGCCGCCGCGAGCGCGCTGGCCCGCGCCTACATCAATTCCGACCTGCCGTTCGAGGATCGCTGCGCCGCCGAGGCGGCGCTCACGCTGCTGCTCGACGACGTTTCCGCCAAGGTCCGGCAGGCGCTCGCCGAAGCGCTGTCGATGAGCCATCACGCCCCGCCGCAGGTGATCGCAGCACTCGCTTCCGACCAGCCGGAAGTGGCGGCGCTGGTGCTGGCGCGTTCGCCTTTGCTTACCGATGCCGATCTCATCGACCGCGTCGCCTGCGGCCAGAAGGCCACCCAAAAGCTGATAGCCAACCGTCCCGTCGTCTCGATGTCGCTGGCGGCAGCCATCGCCGAGATCGGCGAGCCGGAAGCCTGCGCCACGCTGATCGCCAACAGCGGCGCCGATATTGCATCGCTGAGCTTCCGCCGCATGGCCGAACGGCACGGCCACCTGCCGCTGGTGCGTGAGGCGCTGATCGCCGACGCGCGGCTTCCCGCGGACTGCCGGCACATGCTTCTGGTCAAGCTCGGCGAGACGCTGAAGGGATCGCCGCTGGTACTGGCACTGATGGGAGCGGCACGAGCGGACCGCGTGATGCGCGACGCCTGCGTGAAGGCTTCGGTGACGCTGATCGAGGGCACCCGCGCCGAGGAGCACGCCGCGCTGATCGAGCATCTCAGACTGCGCGGCGATCTCACCGCGAGCTTTATCATCCGCACCGTCGCGCATGGCAAGGTCGACTTCTTCGGCTCGGCCCTGGTGGCGCTTGCCCAACAATCCGAGCAGCGGGTGAGGGCGTTGCTGGCCGGCGGGCACGACGTGGCGCTGCAGGCGCTGTTCCGCAGCGCAGGCCTCGCCGCCGCCACGCACGGCATCATCCTGCGCGCGCTGAAGATCTGGCGCGAGGTCGCCAACGGCAAGCGTGTCGCCGGCGTGCAGGAGGTGAGTTGGCTGATGCTGAAGGAACTCGGCGGGCAATCGGCCGAGGGCGATCTCGCTGGACTGGTGAAGTCGATCCATCTCGACGCGCTGCGCGAGAACGCGCGCGGGCATGCGCTGGCAATTGCCGCCGCCTAGCGCACGTCGGTGCCAGGTGTGGCCGGCCTGGCGGCTTCCTGCTCGATGCTCACGTATCCCGGCCCGGCCCGTCTAAGGGTGCCCCTTCGCGAAAAAATCCGGATAATCCTGCATCGCGGCAGCGATGATGCGCAGTGAGGCCGCGACCTGAAGCATTTCCGGCCGGTCGCTGCGCCCGGCGATGCTCGCCGCATATTCCCGCGCCACGGCGACGGTCGAGGTCTGCGGGTCGCCATGCCTCCTGAACAGCAATTCCCGCGCGAGGCCGCGCAGGAAGTTGCCGATCGACTCCACCGTCTCGCGTGGCACGGCGGAGTTCAGTTGCGCCTGGCGCAGCCGGAGCACTTCGAGGCCGACGGTCACGGCGGCAATGCTGCCGCCAAGAATGGGCTCGCCTTTCCTCCCGGTCTGCTGCAGTTGCGGCATCAGCTGGTTGATCCGGTCATAGGCCAGGCTTTCGAAGGCCGAACGCCTGGGGACGCGCTCATGCAGGCAAAGGCGCGCCAGGTCCTCGCGCATCGCCTGCGAGATGCGCTCAACGGTGGCCCAGGGATTGGCCGGCAGAACGACGATGAAGACGCCGATGGCGATCAGGATGCCGACCAGGATCGATGCCGATCCGGCGAAGAACGGGCCGGGATCATAGGTCATCATCTGGTGCGGGCTGAGGAAAGCCAAGAAATTGATGGCGAAGGCGGTGGCCACGCCGACATGCCGCGGATTGGCCATGCCGAGCGCTGCCGGCACCAGGATCGGCACGACAAAGAGGGTGAACCAGCCGAAGCCGGGCAGCGCCGGCATTGCGATCTGGCCGACGAGGAAAGCGAAAGGCAAAGCGAGGAGCGTTCCGGTAAAGAAGCCCCAGGCCGACTGAACCGGATCGGGACGTGCCGCGAACAGGCTGGAGACGACGGCGACGAGAATGACGGTGCCCGCCGCCTCCGACCATTTGGTGGTCAGCCAGAAGGCGGCCACCAGAAGCGTGGCGAGCGCGGCGCGCACCGCATTGCGCCAGGCCGCATGATAGTCGCGGTGCACGACCAGGGCCGGCTGCTGCCGCTCACGAGACGTTCGGGAAACCGGCGAGCGAAGCGCATCCAAGCCGCGCATCACCTGCTTCAGCGCCTCCGCGAAATCGGCGGCAATGGTGAGGCGGGTGATGGTGCCGACCTTGTCTTCACCGGGATCGGTGGCCACCGGCGCCGTTTCTCTTGCCCTGATCGCGATTGCCTCGAGCCGGGCCACCCATGGGCCGGTGTCGTCCAACGCGTCGCGCGTCGTAGCGAGTTCCCCGACGATTGCCTTCAACTCGCTGCGAACAGGGATGAGCGTCGCGTTCTTCGGCGCGGCATGGGTATGCAGCGCGCGGGCCGCCGAGAGCGCCCACAGCAGCTGTCCGATCGTGCGCCGGACCGGATGGGCGCGGGTCGCGAAGCTCGGCGCTTCGAGGCGCGCATAGGTGCGCATTTCGGCAAGTGTCTGGGCATCGGTGATCAGCTTGCGCTGGAGAGCGGCAAGACCGGCCGGATCGCCGTCGGAAAAGGCGCCTGAGGCGTAGTCGGCGAGATCGAGAATGCTGCGTTTCAGCCTGGAGATGATGGCGTCCGCCGCGAGCTTCGGCAGGATCAGCCGGCTGGTGACGCCGGCGCAGACGATGCCGAGCACAATTTCGGCGCAGCGCGCGACAGCGAGATCGACGACGAGATGCGCCTGCCCGAATGCCGGCAGGCTGATGATCATCGCTGTATAGCCGGCAAGGGCGGCGCCATAGGCTTCCGGATTGCGCAGCAGCGAGGAAACGAGGGTGCTGACGCCGATCCATAGTGCCAGCACCGTCACCAAGAGCCAGGGATTGGTGCCGAATAGCGATGTGATGCCGATCGCCGCCAGGCCGCCGGCCAGCGTACCGAGCAGGCGGTAGAAGCCTTTCGCCAGCACCATGCCGGCGACCGGCTGCGCGACGATGAACACGGTCATCATCGCCCACTGCGGATGATCGAGCTTCAAGGCGTAAGCGGCAAGCAGCGCGATCAGCCCGGCAGAAACCGTGCGCAGGGCGAAGATCCAGTCCGAGCGCGTCGGCTGGGTCAGCTCACTTAACGGTGTCCCGGCTAGATCCTTCAGCCGCGTCCAGGTCACATGCAAGTCTCCGTCCCGGAGCCTGTTATGGACCAGTCCGCGTTCAGATATCCAGCACGTCGGCCTCGGCGAATTCGGCACGTTCCTGGATGAAGCGGAAGCGGGCCTCGGGCTTGGTGCCCATCAGCGCGTCGACGGCATCCTTGGTCGCCTGCTCGGCATCGATCACGTCGACCCTGAGAAGCGTGCGCTTCCTCGGGTCCATCGTGGTTTCCTTGAGCTGCGAGGCCATCATCTCGCCAAGGCCCTTGAAGCGGCCGATCTCGACCTTGCCGCGCCCGGTGAATTCGGTGCGCAGCAATTCGTCCTTGTGCGCGTCGTCACGTGCATAGGCCACCTTACCGCCCTGACGGATCGAATAGAGCGGCGGCACGGCCATATAGAGATGGCCACCTCGGATCAGGTTAGGCATCTCCTGGAAGAAGAAGGTGATCAAAAGCGAAGCGATATGCGCGCCGTCAACGTCGGCGTCGGTCATGATGATCACGCGGTCGTAGCGCAGGTCCTCGTCGCGATATTTCGAGCGCGTGCCGCAGCCGAGCGCCTGAACCAGGTCGGAAATCTGCTGGTTGGCGGCAAGCTTGTCGTTGCCGGCGCTGGCGACGTTGAGGATCTTGCCGCGCAGCGGCAGCACCGCCTGGCTGGCGCGGTCGCGCGCCTGCTTGGCCGAGCCTCCGGCCGAGTCGCCCTCGACGATGAAGATCTCGGCGCCGGCCGCGGCATTCTGGGTACAGTCGGCGAGCTTGCCCGGCAGGCGCAGCTTGCGTACGGCGCTCTTGCGCGAGACTTCCTTTTCCTGACGCCGGCGCACACGCTCATCGGCGCGCGCGATCACCCATTCGAGAAGCTTCGAGGCTTCCTGCGGGTTGTCGGCCAGCCAGTGGTCGAACGGGTCGCGGATGGCGGTTTCGACGATGCGCATCGCCTCGATGGTGGCCAGCCTGTCCTTGGTCTGGCCAACGAATTCCGGCTCTCGGATGAAGACCGACAGCATGCCGGCGGCCGAGATCATGACGTCCTCGGTGGTGACGATCGAGGCGCGCTTGTTGCCGATGAGATCGGCATATGCGCGAAGCCCGCGCGTCAGCACGTTGCGGAAGCCCGCCTCATGCGTGCCGCCCTCGGGAGTGGGAATCGTGTTGCAGTAGGAGTTGAGAAAGCCGTCGCCGCCGAACCAGGTCACCGCCCACTCCAGCGAGCCGTGGCCGCCCTGCTTGTCGCTTTTGCCTGCGAAGACTTCGCGCGTGACCTGGAATTCGTCGCCGAGGGTGGCCTTGAGGTAGTCCTTCAGGCCGCCCGGGAAATGGAACTCGGCTTTGGCCGGGGTTTGATCCTTTTCCTTGATCAGCGAGGGATCGCAGGTCCAGCGGATCTCGACGCCGCCGAACAGATAGGCCTTCGAGCGAGTCATGCGGTAGAGCCGGGCCGGCTCGAAGGCGGCGCCCTTGCCGAAGATCTGCTCGTCGGGATGGAAGCGGGTCCTGGTGCCGCGGCGGTTGTGCACCTCGCCGAGGTGCTCCAGCCCGCTCACCGGAACGCCGCGCGAGAAGCGCTGGCGATAGAGCTGGCGACCGCGCGCGACCTCGACCTCGAGGTGATCGGACAGCGCGTTGACGACGGATACGCCGACGCCGTGCAGACCGCCGGAAGTCTCATAGACCTTGGAGTCGAACTTGCCGCCCGAATGCAGCGTCGTCATGATGACTTCGAGCGCCGGCTTCTTGAACTTCGGATGCGGATCGATCGGAATGCCGCGGCCATTGTCGGTGACGGTAAGAAATCCGTCCGCCGAAAGCTCGACGTCGATGAAGGTCGCGTGGCCGGCCACCGCCTCGTCCATCGAATTATCGATGACCTCGGCGAAGAGGTGATGCATCGCCTTGTCGTCGGTGCCGCCGACATACATGCCTGGGCGACGGCGCACCGGCTCCAGCCCCTCAAGCACCTCGATGTCGGCGGCGCTGTAGCTCTCGCTGCCGTCGCGGGCGGCGGCCGAGCGCTTCGCGGCCTGCACCAGCGGATCGGCCGGCCGCGAGGGCGCGCGTACTTGCTGGGGCTGCTTTTCCGGGTTGCCGAAAAGATCGCTGGTGTCGTCCATGCTAGCCATTAAGTCCAGTACTGCGAATCACTCCTCGATACTGCCACGCTTTTGGCGGGCGAACGAGTTCCTGTTCCGTTCAGGGATCAAACTGTCTCTTATTCCAAAACCATTCGATAACCAAGCCGCCGGAAATAGGGCGGGCTCCACCCCTTTGGATTCCTGATTCTTTAACATTAACGCCTAGCGTGAGCCTCAACGACAAAAGACCACGGGGCGTCAGGGGTTTCGTTGTGAAGGGCAGGGCCATAACCATGATCGGCATCGCAGCCGTTTTCGGCGCGATCTCGATCTTTGCCGCGGACTTCTGGGTCAAAAGCCAGGCGAGGGCCCAGTCCGAGCAAAAGACGGCATCGATCGTGGTGCCGCACGAGCCCAAAGTCGAGTTCAAGACCATCGTCGTGGCGAATGCGCCGCTACGCTACGGCATGCAGCTCGACCGGTCGCAACTCACCGAAATTCCGTGGCCGCAGGATTCTCTGCCGCAAGGCGCCTTCCCGACAATCGACAAGCTGCTGGCAGAAGGCAGCCGCGTTGTGCTGTCGCCGATCGAAGTCAACGAGCCGGTGCTGCTCGCCAAACTGTCGGGACCGAACGGCCGCGCCACACTTTCCAACATGCTGTCTCCGGGCATGCGGGCCGTCACCATCCGCACCGACGAGATCGCCGGCGTCGGCGGTTTCATCACGCCGGGCGACCGGGTCGACGTCGTGCTGACGCGCGATGCCGGCGAAATCCAGGAAGTGTCCAAGAACGCGCAAGGGGCAGCCGGCTCGACGGTCACGTCCGAAATCGTCGTGTCCGACGCCAAGGTGCTTTCGGTCGGGCAGGGCGCGGACGAGCGCAAGACCGAGCCGCAGGTCGCCAATTCCGTGACCCTCGAGGTCACGAACGAAGGGGCGCAGAAGGTAGCGCTCGCCCGCACCGTCGGCTCCTTGTCGCTGTCTTTGCGGTCCGCCGCCGATGCCAGCGCCAGCGGCAACGGACTTACCACCATCTCGTCCTTCGGCGGCTCGGTTGCCGCGGGCGCCGAGGCAAGCGCCGCCTCGCTGGTCAAGGCGGTGGCGAAGGAGCCGGAAGAGCCGAAGTTCAAGACGGTGATCGTGTCGCGCGGCACGAAGGTGGAGGAATATAAGGTTCCCTCCAAGCCCGCCGACGGAGACGTCGTTCCTTCCAACGAACAAGAACAATAGCCGGTGGGGACCGGCGGGAACGGGACAATGCATGTGCTGAACAAAGAACGGACCACGAGAGGGCTGCGCCTTCTGCGTGCTATGGTGGCGGGCGCCTTTCTGGCAGCCGCCGGAATGCTGGCCTTTGGGGCGCCGGCCCAGGCAAACAACGACGTCGTATACGTCTCGGCGACCAAGAACGCCTCGATCAAAGTCGCCAAGGGCAAGCCCAAGACGATCATGACGAACGCGGCCTTCTATCAGATCGTCATCGGCGATCCGGAGATCGCCAACGTCAATCCGCTGACCGACAAGTCCTTCTATGTGCTGGGCAACAATCTCGGCACCACCGGCATCGCGCTGTTCGATCAGAACAAGCAGCTCGTCGGCACCATCGACATCGAGGTGACGCTGGACACCGACCAACTGGCCAACACCATCCGCGCCAGCGTGCCGGATGCCAAGATCAAGGTCGGTTCGGCCAACGGCCGCGTGGTGCTTTCGGGCGAGGCGGAAGACGCGGTCGCGGCCGACAAGGCGAGCAAGATCGCGTCGCGCTTCTCCGGCAATGAGGAAGTGATCAACTCGGTCAACATCTCGTCCTCGCAGCAGGTTCAGCTCAATGTCCGTTTCGTCGAGATCAACCGGCAGGCGGGACAGGATCTCGGCGCCAAATACGGGGCCAATTTTGCCTTCGGCGTCGGCGGTCGCGACGTCATCATCGACCCGGGCACCGTGCCAACCGCCGGGACCGGCGAGATCATCGGCCGGTTGCTTTCCAACGGGGTTTCGATCGACATCGCCATCAAGGCGCTGGAAGAGCGCGGTCTCGCCCGGCGACTGGCCGAGCCGAACCTGATCGCCCGCTCGGGCCAGACCGCGAGCTTCCTTGCCGGCGGCGAGTTCCCGATCCCGGTGTCCGAGGACAACGGCAAGATCAGCGTCAGCTACAAGAAATACGGCGTCGGTCTGGATTTCACGCCGACCGTGCTCAAGGGTGGACTGGTCAGCCTCGATATCGCGCCGGAAGTTTCGTCGATCGATCCCTCCGCGTCGATCGAAGTCAGCAGCGGCATTTCCATTCCTGCCTTTATCGTGCGTCGCGCCAAGACGTCGGTCGACTTGAAAAACGGCCAGAGCTTCATGATCGCGGGCCTTCTGCAGTCGCAGAACGACATCACCACGTCGCGCCTGCCAGGGCTCGGCAAGCTGCCGGTTCTCGGTCCGCTTTTCTCCTCGAAATCCTATCAGCGGCGCGAGACCGATCTGGTGATCATCGTCACGCCCTACCTGGTCAAACCGGTTGACCCGTCGAAGAAGATGGTCGAGCCCACCGACGGAACGCGGCCGCCAAGCAATGCCGACTACTTCCTGAACAACACCGAGGAAGTCGACGCTTCCGCTCCCAAGCGCCCCTTGGCGCTGGCCGACGGCAGCGGGGCCCGTCCGGTGGCGGCGACCACGTCGGGCCATTTCCTCGATCTGCCGAAGGACTGAAGCCATGCGTCTGGCTCCTTGCATCGCTCTGCTGCTCGCCGGCGCGCTCTCCGGCTGCACCAGCGACGACTATGTGCGCACCGAAGGCGTGTCTCCGGCCGCCGGCAATGCGCAGGCGTCCAACACGGCCATGCAGATGGTCGATCCCTGGCAGTACGGCGTCCAGAACACCAGGCTTCTGGTGCCGGCTCCAAGCATGAGCTCCACGGCCACTGCCGCGGGCGCGAAGGGCGGCGCGGCGCCGGCTTCAACGACATCGGTATCAACGACAGCAGACTGATGGGCTGACGACCATGGCATCGGGCACCAAGACCAAGAAGATCCTGCTCGTTTCGACCGACCGGGCGTTTTCGCAGGACACGCGGACGGCTTTCGCTGCATCCGAGGTCATCGAGCTTTTGACGGTCGAGAAAAGCGTCAACGAACTGCGCGGCGAGGTCCAGGAGACCGATTTCGGCGCCGTCATTGTCGACATGGACGCGGCCAAGCTCGAAGAGATCGAGTCGCTGCAGCGCATCATGCGCCGGATCGAAGGCCGCGTGCCCGTGGTCGTCGTCACGCAGGAATTCAATGCGGCGGCGGTGCGCATCCTGGTTCAGCTCCAAGTCGCCGACTTCCTGGTGAAGCCGATCACCACCGCCGATCTGGTGCGTTCCGTCATTCGCGCGCTGCAGGGGCCGGGGCGGGAGGAAAACTCCGAATCGCAAATCTACACCTTCATGCCGGCCGCCGGCGGTGTCGGCACCACCACGCTTGCCCTGCAGACCGCCTTCCAGCTGCACCATTCGGTGACGCGCGGCGCCTCGACCTGCGTGGTCGACCTCAATTTCCAGCAAGGCGCCTGCGCCGAATATCTCGACCTCGAGCCGCGCTTCGACATCACCGAAATCGAGAACCAGCCCGAACGCCTCGACCGGCAGCTGCTGGACGTCATGCTGTCCAAGCATGCAAGCGGGCTCTGCGTGCTGGCGGCGCCGACGCGCCCTTCGGAAATGCGCTCGTTCAAGACCGATGTCGTGGTGCGCATGCTCGACCTCGTCTCGGCCTATTTCGACAATGTCGTCATCGACATGCCGCGCACCTGGTTCCCGTGGACGGAGACGGTGCTGCTCGGCTCCAACAAGCTCTATATCGTGGCCGAGATGACGGTACCTTGCCTGCGCCACACGCAGCGTCTCATCCAGGCCATCTACGAGACGGCCGGCAAGGAAGTGAAGCCGAACGTCATCGTCAACCGTTTCGAGCAGAAGATGTTCGACAGCGGCATCAAGCAGGCCGACGTCCAGGATATCCTCGGCGAGCACTTCGTCGGCGGCATCTCCAACAACTACCGGCTGGTGCGCGAGGCCGTCGACCGCGGCGTGCCGCTGCACGACATCGATCCGAACGCCAATGTTGTGAATGACCTGAAGAAAATCATCCTGCCCGAGGAGGCGGTGGCGACGACGGCAAAATCGAAGTCGCTGTTCGGCCTCGGCAAGGGCCTCTTGAAGAGGAAAGCAGGATGAGCAGCCGCTTCTCCAACCTGCAGAATCGCGATGTTCGTCCGCTGCGGGCGCCCGAACCCGCGCCCGTTGCGCATCACGCCGTGGTCATTCCGACGACCCGCAAGCCGGCGCCGCCGAAGCCGGAAGCAGCACCCGCAAAGAGCGCCAACAAGGTGCTCGACGCGCGCGTGCGCATCCACCGCATGCTGCTCGAAGAAATCAACCTCGTCGCGCTGGAGCGGCTGCCCAAGGACGAAATGCGCCGCCAGGTGCATGAGTTCGTCTCGGAAAAGACGCGTCAGGAGCGAATGGCGATCAACACCGCCGAGCTGGACGCGCTGGTGGACGACATCGTCGACGAGATGGTGGGCCTCGGCCCGCTGGAGCCGCTGCTCAAGGATCCGGAGATCAACGATATTCTGATCAACGGCCATCAGAACTGTTTCGTCGAAAAGCGAGGCAAGCTGCAGCAGGTCCATATCCCGTTCAAGGACGAGGCGCATCTGCTTCGGATCATTAATAAAATCGTCGCGGCCGTCGGCCGCCGCGTCGATGAATCGCAGCCGATGGTCGACGCCCGCATGCTCGACGGCTCGCGTTTCAACGCCGCGATCAGGCCGGTCGGCGTCGACGGGCCGCTGGTATCGATCCGCAAATTCTCCAAGAACAAGCTCGGCCTGCACAAACTGGTAGAGTTCGGCGCCATCACCCAGAACATGGCCGAGGTGCTGGCGGCGGCCGTGCATGCGCGCAAGACGACGATCATCTCCGGCGGCACCGGCACCGGCAAGACGACGATGCTCAATGCCTTGTCGGCCTTCATTCCCGAGGACGAGCGCCTGATCACCATCGAGGACGCCGCCGAATTGCAGCTGCAGCAGCCGCACGTCGCGCGCATGGAAACGCGCCCGGCAAACATCGAGGGTCATGGCGAGCTGAAGCAGCGCGATCTGGTCAAGAACGCGCTGCGCATGCGGCCCGACCGCGTCATCCTTGGCGAGTGCCGCGGCGAGGAGGCCTTCGACATGCTGCAGGCGATGAACACCGGCCATGAAGGGTCGATGGCGACCATCCACGCCAACACGCCGCGCGACGCCATATCGCGCCTCGAACAGATGCTCGGCATGACCGGCATGCCGATGACGGTGCAGTCGATCCGCAGCCAAATCGCGAGCGCCATCGACATCATCGTGCAGCTGACGCGCCTGTCCGACGGCAAGCGCAAGGTGACCAGCGTCGCCGAAGTGACGGGCATGGAAGGCGACGTCATCCAGATGCAGGAGATCTTCCGCTTCGTGCGCACCGGCATGGAGGCGGACGGCAAGATCGTCGGCCATTTCGAGGCAACGGGCATCCGACCGCGCTTCCTCGAGGACCTGCGCAACATGGGCATTGAATTTCCGGGCAAGTATTTCGAACCCGGCCGGCCGCAGGAGTAGCCGGTGCTCGAGGGATTCAGCCCGATCTATGCCGTCTACGCGGCGGCGGCGCTCACCGGCATCATGATCGCCGAAGGCTGCTACCTGCTCTATGCCGGCCGCAGCGACAAGCGCACGGCGATCAATCGCCGCATGAAGCTGGCGGAGAACAAGATCAGCCAGGAGCAGGTGCTGATCCAGCTGCGCAAGGAGCGCGGCATGGAAGAGGGCACGCCCCTCCTTTCCTTCGATCGCTTTCGCGCCTTGCGCACGCAGTCCGGCATGATCATGCCGATGCCCAAATTCCTCACGATCACGTCGGGGATAGCGTTCGCTCTGACGCTTTTGGCCGTCTGGTACGGCCTGCCTTTGCTGTTCGGGCTGATCCTGCTTCTGGTGCTGGTGCCGGTCTTGCCGGTTATGGCGATGCGTTTTCTGCGCAAGCGCCGGCATAAGCGCTTCGGCATGCAACTGCCGGAAGCGCTGGAGCTGATCACGCGCGGCCTCAAGGCCGGCCACCCGGTGCCGGTGGCGATCGCGATGGTGGCGCGCGAGATGGCCGATCCGATCGGCACCGAGTTCGGCGTCGTGGCCGACGAGGTGACTTATGGCTCGGACCTGGTTTCAGCGCTCAACAACCTGTTCGATCGCGTCGGCCATGAGGACCTGCCGCTGTTCGTCACCGCTGTGTCGATCCAAAGCAGCTCCGGCGGCAATCTGCGCGAGATCCTCGACGGGCTGTCGTCGACCATCCGCGAGCGCGGCAAGCTGCGGCGCAAGGTGCGCGCCATTTCGACCGAAGGCCGCATGTCGGCCTATATCCTGACCGCCGTGCCGGTGCTTCTGTTCACCGCCATCATGGTGCTGATGCCGCAATTCTACCACGAAGTGTGGGGGATACCGAAGACCTGGTACATGCTGGGCGGCTCGATCCTGTGGCTCCTGCTCGGCAATGCCATCATGTTCAAGATGTCGAATTTCAGGTTCTGAAATGGACGAGGTCATCCGCTTCCTTGCCTCGCTAGCGCCGACATCGCTGATGCCGGTGGCGGTGCTGCTGCTGGTGATGGGCGGCGGCGCGGTGGCCTGGCCGCTGGTCGTCGCGCAGGGCGACCGCAACGAGGTCAAGCGCCGGCTGAAGGTCGAGGCGGCGCAGCCGATCGAGCAGCCCGAGCCGGCACCCAGGAAAAACGCGAACGCCGTGCGCGAGAAGGCGGTGAGGCGGGCGCAGGAATTCTATGCCAAGAGCGATCCGGAGAATGTCGCGCGATTGCGCATGAAGCTCATCCAGGCCGGCTACATGGAGCCGCGCGCCGTCGGGACGTTCTTCCTGATCCGTTTTGCCGCGCTGGTCGGAATGGCGCTTGGGGCATTCCTGGTCAACCATTGGGCGGCCAGCGCCGAATCGACCGTGACCAGCCGCTGGACGTTCATCATCCTGTCGGGGGCGGCCGGCTATTTCCTGCCCGGCCTGGTGCTGACACAGAAGGTGCGGGAAAAGATGCGCGAATACCGCAATGGCTTTCCCGACTTCATGGATCTGATGATCGTCTGCTCCGACGCGGGCATGAGCATGGAGGCCGGCATCGAGCGGGTCTCGAAGGAACTCGCCAGGACCTATCCGTCGCTCAGCCAGAACCTGCAGCTGGTGTCGCTGGAGCTGAGGGCCGGCCGCAGCCTCGACGATGCGCTGAAGGCGCTCGCCGATCGCCTCAGTCTCGACGAGGTGCGCTCCTTCGCGACGCTCCTGCAGCAGTCCAAGGAGCTCGGCACCAGCCTGTCGGGAGCGCTGCGTGTCTTTTCCGACGAAATGCGCCACAAGCGCATGTCGCTTGCCGAGGAGAAGGCACATGCCTTGCCGGCCAAAATGTCGGTGCCGGTGACGGTGTGCATCCTGCCGGTGGTGCTGATGGTCGCCATCATCCCGATCGTCGTAAGGCTGACGTCACACTGAGGTCGGCAGTGCTGGTTAACGTATTCTTTGCAAGCAACTGAAATTTAGGCGCATTTCGGCACCGAAGCTTAATCGCTCTCCTGTATGGTCCTTGCTGAAGAACGACCCGGCAAATCGGGCGACGGGGCAGGGCATGCGTCACAGACTTTCCACGGCAGCGGCGGTATTGGCGGCCGTCTTGATAATCACCGGCTGCACGACGAACAGCAGCGTCGACAAGACCAAGACCACCGCAATCCAGGCGACGGCCAAGGATATCAGTGCCGCCGACCTGACGGAGGGCAAGGCGCAATTCCGGGAGGCGAATTTCGGTCTCGCAGAACAGCATTTCCGCAAAGCGGTGGAGCTCAAGGCAGACAATGCCGAAGCCTGGATGGGGCTTGCCGCCTCCTATGACGAGCTCGGCCGCTTCGACTTCGCCGACCGCGCCTATGCGCAATTGCTGAGGGTCGCCGGGCGCAAGCCGCAGATCGTCAACAATATGGGCTATTCGCAGCTCTTGCGCGGCAACAAGAAGAAGGCAAGGGCGCTGCTGCTAGAAGCCAAGGCCGGTCTCGCCGACCAGACCGTGGTCAACGCAAACCTGGCGCTGCTCGACAAGAGCTGATCCGCTTTCCGGTTCGTCCCGCCGCGGAACCGTGCCGTAGTTTCAGCGGACATGTCGACGCTTTGTAAACCCTTTGTCGAGCGAGCAGCGGACACTGGCCGAAAACGGTTTGCGCCACGCGTCTACAGGCTACATTGAGGAAGCAACGAGACTCCCCATCGAGAACCTCAGAGATGTTGGATTTCAGCTCGCTCCTGCTCGCGGCGGCGCTGTCGGGCACATGCCTCAGCGTCACCATGCTCGCGATCTGGTTCACCGCGCCGCGGGCGCGTTTCGTGCTTACGGTCGCCTGCGGCATACTCGTACTCGTTGCCCATGTCGTCCTGTTCTGGCGCTATACTAAGCAAGCCAACCCATGGCTCTGCCAGATGGTGCTTGCCCTGCTCAGCCTGGGGTTCCTCGTCATCTGTTTGTCGGCGATGCAGTATCTCGGCATCCGCAGTTATCGCCGCGCCATCGTGCCGGCGCTGGCAGCGATGGCGGCCTGCGCCCTCGTCACCTATTTCGGCTTCGATGGCGTCGGCTTTCTGATCACCTATTCGACGGTGACGGCTCTGCTCGCCGCGATCGGAACGATGTTCTGGATGAAGGGCGATCACGACCGCCGGATACTGCTCGTCGTTTCGTTTCTCAGCGGCGCCTGCGGGATATCCTTCGCGCTGTGCGGCCTGGTGCTGCTGGTGCAAGGGCAATGGGTCCTAGGCGCCGCGCCCGACAACTGGGCGGAGCGGTTGAACTCCGTCGTCGCGGTCGCCTGCATGACCGGCTTCGGCGCGCTGACGCTTTCGCTGCACCATCTGCAGGCGCAGATCGAGCTCAAGGCCGCGACGATGACCGATCCGCTGACCGGCCTGATGAACCGCAGGGCGCTCAACGAGCTTTACGGCGGTCGCAGCTTCGGTCCGTTCATGGCGATCGCGATGTTCGACCTCGACCATTTCAAGACCACAAACGATGTCTTCGGCCATCCCGTCGGCGATCAGGTGCTTTGCCGGTTCGCGGCGGTGATCAAGAAATATGGCAGGGCCGGGGTCGATGCCTTTCGGCTCGGCGGTGAGGAGTTCGCGCTCGTCCTATCGCGCATGACGCCTGAAAGGGCGCACGATATGGCAAGCAGGATCGGGGTCGCTTTCGGCACCGAAATCGTTCCGACTCAACGTGGTCCGTTGCGCAGCAGCGTCAGCGGCGGCATGGGATTTGGCGCCGCCGATGGCCGGACCCTGGACGAGGTGCTGGCTGAGGCGGACGCCGCGCTCTACGCCGCAAAGCGCGCCGGGCGAAACCGCGTGATCGCCCAACGCCAGGAGGACCAGCCCGATAGTGGGCCAGCCCTGCGCTCGGCCTAACTTGCCCTACCGTCTACTCTGCGGCGCCGAGATATTCCGACAGCGGCGGGCAGGAGCAGACCAGGTTGCGGTCGCCGGCGACATTGTCGATGCGCGAAACCGGCGGCCAGTATTTTGCTGCCAGATCGACGTCAGCCGCGGGGTAGGCTGCTTCCATCCGCGAGTATGGATGCGGCCATGCGCCTGCCAATGCCTCGGCGGCAGTGTGCGGGGCGTTGACCAGCGGGTTGTCGTCGAGCGGCCATTCGCCCTTTGCCACCTTCGCCGCCTCGCCGGCGATCGCAATCATCGCCTCGCAGAATCGATCGAGCTCACGCTTGGGCTCGGATTCCGTCGGCTCGACCATCAGCGTTCCGGCGACCGGGAATGACATGGTCGGGGCGTGGAAGCCGTAGTCAATGAGGCGCTTGGCGATGTCGTCGACGCTGATGCCGGCGCTCTCCTTGAGCACGCGGGTGTCGAGAATGCACTCATGGGCGATGCGATCGCTCCTGCCCTTGTAGAGGAGGGGGAAATGCGGCGCGAGCCGCGTCGCCACATAGTTGGCCGAAACGATCGCCGTCTCGGTGGCCTGCTTCAGCCCGGAGCCGCCCATCATGCGGATATACATCCAGGTGATCGGCAGGATCGAAGCGCTGCCGAAGGGCGCGGCGGCGACGGCATGCGCCGAACCTTCCGTGACATGGCCCGGCAGATAGGGTTTCAGATGCGCCCTGACGCCGATCGGGCCGACGCCTGGGCCACCGCCGCCATGCGGGATGCAGAAGGTCTTGTGCAGGTTCATGTGGCAGACGTCGGCGCCGATATCGCCGGGGCGGGCGAGACCGACCAGGGCGTTGAGGTTGGCGCCGTCGAAATAGACCTGGCCGCCATGCTCGTGGATGAGGGCGCAGAGATGGCGCGCGCCTTCCTCGTAGACGCCATGCGTCGAGGGATAGGTGAACATCAGCGCCGCGAGGTTCTTGGAATGCTCGTTGGCCTTGGCCCGCATGTCATCCATGTCGATGCTGCCGTCCTCGGCGCAGCGCACGACGACGACGCTCAGTCCCGCCATCGCCGCGCTCGCCGGATTGGTGCCATGCGCGGAGGACGGGATAAGGCACACGGTGCGGTGGCCTTCGCCGCGCGCGCGGTGATAGGCGCGGATGGCGAGCAGGCCGGCATATTCGCCCTGGCTGCCGGCATTGGGCTGCAGGCTGACCGCGTCGAAACCGGTGATCTCCGACAGCCAGGCCTCCAGGTCGCCGACCATGGCCCGATAGCCGGCCGAATGGCTGGCCGGCGCGAAGGGATGCAGGTTGGCGACATTCACCCAACTCACGGGCATCATCTCGGCGGCGGCGTTGAGCTTCATGGTGCAGGATCCGAGCGGGATCATGGCGCGGTCCAGCGCGAGGTCCTTGTCGGCCAGCCGCCGCAGGAAGCGCATTATCTCGGTCTCGGAGTGGTTCTCGTGGAAAACCGGCTGGGTGAGGAACTCCTTGCCGCGCCGCTTACCGGGCATCGAGCCGGCTGCCACCGTGCCGGGCTTGGCGCCGAATAGCGCCGCGATCGCTTCGAGGTCGGCTTCGGTCGAGGTCTCGTCGAAGGCGATGCCGACGTGGTCGGCATCGATGACGCGCAGCAGCCGGCCAGTCTTCTCGGCGGCGGCGGCTATTGCCGCTGCCTTGCCCTTCACTTCCGCCGTCACAGTGTCGAAGCGATGTGCTCCGAGAACGGCCACGCCCGCTGTCTTCAGCCCCGCCGCAAGGCGGTTGGCGAGAGTGTGGACGCGCTCCGCGATCGCTTGCAAACCGGCGGGACCGTGCCAGATCGCATAGGCCGTCGCCATGTTGGCGAGCAGCGCCTGCGCGGTGCAGATATTGGAGGTCGCCTTGTCGCGGCGGATGTGCTG
>NZ_RZSF01000530.1:0-3055 GCF_004023325.1 Mesorhizobium sp. M1A.F.Ca.ET.072.01.1.1
GGCGATGACGTTTTTGATGTCGTCGGGATTCTTAAGGCCAGGGAATCCCATTTTGTTCGTCGGCACCTTCGCCTTGGGGTTGGCCAGATATTCCGTCAAGTTCGGCTCGTCCCATACGAGGCCCGCCGCACCCGCATCGTTCATGGCTTTCGAATACGAATAGTTTGGGGCGGTCCCCGCTGTCCGACCCACAACACCTTTCAGGCTCGGGCCGACTTTGTTCGCGTCGGTATCAGCATTGTGGCAGGCGGTGCACTTTTTGAAGACTGCCTTGCCGCCCTCGACATCCTGGGCCTGGGCGATCGGAGGCAGTAACGCCGAAACCATACTGGCGCCGATTGACAGACATTTCACCCAGGAACTGCCCGAATGAACATACGGCGGGCGATCCATATGTTTGTAAGCCATGATCCGATCCTTCCTCATTATGTTGCTCCAAAAGGAGCTCTCATCGACTCCCTCGGTGTAGATTTCGTCCTTGGCATCCATGCGCTGCACGTATTGTGGAATGTTGGCCGTCGATTATTGGTCCCAAATTTGCTGCCTCGGGCATCAGCGTTATGTGAGCAGCTCACCGGGACAATTGTCGGCATTGTAGTTCTATGGGAATCTTGGTGCGCGCACGTGGTCGAGAACCTGACAGTGCAGCCGTGCGCTCCCGCGCCGCCTACCACTGTCATGGTGATTGAAGTCGAGGAGTGCGTTGCCTGCAGTTCGCCTAAGCTGGCCAGCTGTTCGACAGGTATTCTCCCTCTCCTTCGAAATTGACGGGGACGATGGTCAGCCTGCTTTTTGCAGTGATTCACGCGCGCCTCCCATTGGGGCGAGATGTTCTCGCAAATGGCTCTGCAACGCTTGTGCCAGCCGAAAAAGCCTAGCCTGCCGGATGTCTGCCCCGAAGTCCTTCAATTTTCCTGCCGAGGTATAGCCTGACGGGAAAATGGAAATCTCATATCGGCTTCTCAAACTCGGGGAGAGCGCAGGCCGAGCGATGTCTGGCCCGCTCAGCGCGGGCAGCGGATTCGAGGAACTTGGAGGCGTACCCGCGGAAGGACCCATTTGGTCCCTTAGATGGCGAGCAAACCTTCAACTTCCGCAGCGATGGCGCTCGCTCACTCTTTCGCTCCACCGAGCAAAAGACGGCGCGCCAATCCATAGAAAAGAGGAATACATACCCGAGCGAGATGCGACGGCGTTCGGTCACGTGGACGCACGCCCTAGACGATACCCCACGCCCGATAACGGCCTCTCCCCGTATCTCGCGCAGGCCAAGCTCGCCTCCCAGGTTGAGCGCGCCCCTGGTCGTCACCCTCAGCTCTTTTTCGATCATTGCGCTCGAGACCAGCGGCCGGGTCAGGACGTAGTCGATGAGGCGTGGCAGCTTCGAGTTGCCACGCCTGTCCCTGGTCCGCCGCAGCATTTGCTCCCGCGCCAGCATCAGTCGATCGTGTTCCTTCAGGCCGAGCGCGGCGGCTTCGGCAACCGCGTCGAGGAACGCCAGCAACCGCGTCGTCATGGCCCCATGGCGCCGGCGTTCGCGGCTCATGACACGCAGGCGCACATTAAGGGCCAGCAGGTGGGCCGTGGTTTTGCGACGCTGCCGCAGCCCAGCTGCGACCAGCAGGGTGCCAAGCCACGGCTGATGTTGCAGCGGGCTGATGGATTCCCAAGCGTCCCAAAGCACCGCAGCAGCAAGAACGGGCGGAAGCTTCACATCGCGATCAAGCAAGCTACGCCAGTCGTCGAGACGGGCAGACGCATCCCAATCGGGGTCGTGGATCAATGGATCGCGTTCGAGCGTCGGTTGCGGCCGAGGCGGCTGCTCCACCGCCACGCCGTTGAGAACTGCGCTCAAGCGCGCGAGCACCGCATCGATGGCCGCGAACTCCTCGGCCAGCAGATCCGGCTCGTCCGCCTCGTTTTGCTCCCGGTCCTGCCTCGGCGCCAGAGCCCCCTCGCCTTCCGCGGCATTTTTCGCCGCAGTTTCGCCGCGGCGGCCAGTCAGCTGCCGCAATCCCTCGCGGCCGAGCGCCCAGTCGGGGGCGTTGCCACAAATCTGCCGGCGGATGTGCAGGACCGCGTGCGCGCGGGTGAGCTCATGCGTGGGCGCGCGGAACTTGCTGATGAAACTGACGGTCAACGGCGAAGCGCATGAGATCACCGCCGCCACCCTGGCGGAGCTTCTCGCGGCGCTCGACTACGAAGGCAACTGGCTTGCAACGGCAGTGAACAGCGAGGTTGTGCACGCGACTGAGCGGGCGCTGTTCCAGCTGAAGGACAGCGACCGGATCGAAATCCTCTCACCCATGCAAGGAGGTTAGCAACGTGATCGAGCTTTACGGAACCAAGCTTCCGTCGCGCCTGCTTCTCGGCACCGCACAGTACCCCTCGCCCGCCATTCTTGCCGATGCGGTCAAGGCATCCTGCGCGTCCGCGGTGACCGTCTCATTGCGCCGCGAAATGGCCGGCGGCAAGGGTGGCGAGAAATTCTGGTCGCTTATCCAATCGCTGCGGCTGCATGTCCTACCCAACACCGCCGGTTGTCACTCCGTCAAGGAAGCCGTCACGACCGCAAATATGGCGCGCGAGGTCTTCGGCACGAACTGGATCAAGCTCGAGGTGATCGGCAATCATGACACGCTGCAGCCTGACGTTTTCGGCTTGGTCGAGGCCGCGCGAATCTTGTGCGACGACGGCTTTGCTGTATTTCCTTACACGACGGACGATCTCGTCGTCGCCGAGCGATTGCTGGAAGCCGGATGCAGGGTGCTCATGCCCTGGTGCGCGCCGATCGGTTCTGCGCTTGGACCGGTAAATATCACCGCGCTCCGCTCGATGCGCGGCCATTTCCCGGATGTCCCGCTGATCGTGGATGCGGGCCTCGGCGCCCATCTCACGCGGCTCTCGTGATGGAACTCGGCTTTGACGCCGTGCTCCTGAACACCGCTGTCGCCAAGGCGGCCGACCCCGTCGGCATGGCACGAGCATTCAGCAAGGCGGTCGAAGCGGGCCACGAGGCACATTGCGCCGGCCTGCTCGAGCCGCGCGACATGGC
>NZ_RZSF01000531.1:0-3054 GCF_004023325.1 Mesorhizobium sp. M1A.F.Ca.ET.072.01.1.1
ATAGTATTCAAGTACATGCGTTCCGTCCCGGCTACCTTCAACAACCCCGACAAGACCAAGGTGGCCGTCACGGCGGCACGAAATCTCGTGGGCACGTCCTCCGTGAACGATGCAGTCAGAGTATTCATGGGCGCGGAGGACTTCGCGTATATGCTCCAGGAGCGGCCGGGAGCCTACATCTTTGTTGGCAACGGACCGACCGCTGCATGTCACCACCCAGCGTTTGATTTCGATGACGAGGCATTGCCTTACGGCATCGGTTGGTGGGTCAAACTCGTCGAAACGATCTTGGCGCCGTGAGTGGCCCCGATCAAATTGACGCGTTGACTTCCGGTTTATTTGCAATGGACCGATTATCGGTTCCTCGCTTAATCTCGTTAAAAAAGTCGTCGGCCGCGTCTCGGCCACGACATCGACTGATGTCGTGAGCAGACGATCTGTAAGACCGTCGTCTAATAGCGAGATTTGCAAGCGCCTTTTAGCGACGGATGGCTGTTTGCCGGGAGCATGGTCGTCTACGCGGTCGACATAGGTCGCCGCATTATGGTGCTTCGCGGGACAGTCCTTCCAATGTATGTCTCGCACGCTGCGAGCAAACTCGCGGTGCAACGCTCTTAACGGAATGGACCAGCCTCGGTCCCGGCAGGGACGCCTCTTCACGCCATGGGCGCTAACAGAGCTATAAAGTCAGGTGGCGGCTGTCGCCCTGTTGAAGATCTCACCGGAGCGAAGCATCGCATGCATAATGACGGCGAGCTTGCGGGCGACAGCGACAGCGGAACGTTTGAAGCCGATCTTCTCGCGTAGTTTTATACCCCAAGGCTTCATAGAGAAGCGAACGCACATGGGCATCTCCACGCCGGGAGATATGGCCATCATAGTCTACCTCGCCGGACCGATAGCGCCGCGTCGTCAACCCCAGCCAGGCGCCCACCGAGCGCGACCGCTTGAAGTTCGCTGGATCCTCGACGGCAGTTAGGTAGGCAGTAGCTGTGATTGCTCCAATGCCGGGGATCGACATCAACAACTGGCATTGCTGGCTTCTACGCGCTTCGGCGAGGAGCTGTCGCCCTAGCTTTGCCGCCTGGAGGCGCAGGTTACGCCACGCTGCGAGTAGCGGCAGAACTATCTGTGAAAGGCCGACATTGTCGGCCAGGAGGGAACGAACATGCGCCTCAAACTTGCCACCCATGCCGCATGGAACAATGAGACCGAACGTCTTCATCACTCCTCGAATCTGATTTGCCACGTCCAGTGTCGTGCGCATAAGTTTCGTTCGAGCCGCGACCAATGTCCGAGAGAGCATGCTGTCATAGCCCTTTACCCGGACTTCGCGAAAGAAACCGACCTCCGCCAGGTGCGCGAGCCCATCAGCGTCATTGGCATCAGTTTTGTTGGCGGCCATGTCGAGCGCCGCTTTGGCGTGACGGGCATCGACGCAAATGGCAGGGAGTCCCTCGGCGCGAAGGGTATGATAGAACCATACCGAGAGAGGGCCGGTTTCGAACACCACCCGCTCCGCATTTGGCGCTCGCCTGCGGATAAGTTCGGCTATGGTGGCGGGATCAGAGGCGCACTTTCCGCGCCAGATCCGCTTACCTGCCCGACGGATCGAAATTGCCGTCTCTTTCATCGATACGTCGAGACCGATATACTCTGTCATGGCTGTTCTCCATTGATGTTGGGCCCGGCGTCCAGTCGAGAGCCCGTATCTCATCATATCGGGGAGCAGCCACCTTCCAAGATCCTCGTCGGATCCAGGGCGGCCTCGTGCCCGCGATTACACCATGCATGTCCGCCTCTGCCGGTGAGTGGCTCGCCCTACATTGCGCGTCCGAGGGTTGCTTCTCTATTCGGCGTGTTGAAGTCAAGCGCTTCTCGAGCTTTCCGCTTCTCCGGCATCTGAGGTCTTTCGCGGGGTCTTGCTTTTCTGCGGGATCGGCGCTCGGCCGTCGCCTTCATGGGGATCAGAAGAATGAGGCGGAACAACCTCGGACGCGTCCTGATCGTTGTGATGCGACCGGTACTGCAACCCTCGCGAACTAACCTCATTCTTCGTCCCGCGAAGGACGCTCTTTCCACCGGCTGGTGGAACCTTGTGGGGTGATCCTTGTCACGAGCGCGCCGCGACTTGCTCTTGACGGGCCTACTGCGCGCGCCGGCAGGCTGCTATGGTCGGGCGCACGATTCGCTGACGAGCCAAAAGCGCCGAGCCCTGCTGATGGCGCCCAAACTCTTGCAGGATAAGGCGATCGCGCCATCGAAAACGACATCCGCGGGCTGTTGCGCGTCTTGACATGGACCGGACGCGTATAGGCCAGCGCCACCACCGGACCGACGCCCGGTATTGTCGTCAACCGCCGACAGACCGCATCATCTCGAAGGATGGCCAGAAGTTTGCGGTGGAGCGCGGCAAAACGAAACAGGTTGACCCGCATCATGTGGGCAATACCTCGGGCGTCAATGCGGTCGGATTTGTTCGGTTGCGCCTCCAGGAAGGCCTTGGTGTGGCGGCTTTCGATGCACCACCGGCAGGCCGGCTTCGGCCCGGCCGCTGAACAGCCATTGCGGCAATGGCCCGGCTTCAAGCCCGATCCGCTCAAAGGTCCAGGCAGGATCCGAGAACACCCGCACAAGATCCTCGGGATGATGCTTGTGGTTGCGGGCATGCAGACCACATTTACCCATCAACTCGAAGCGCAGCACCTTCAACCCTATCCGCCATGCCCGAAGATAAGGCTCAAGCCGAATACCCCATCTCGGATCGGCGAAGCCAATCCGAGCAACGACGGGAGATTAGAGCGGAGCTTTGTCCCGTTTGACGAACGCTTCCAGGCCGGCTGCAGATTCCGACGATTTACCGGACGGCATTCCGATCAAAAGCCGGACGCGATTCCGAGAATTGACCGGACGCGATTCCGATTAAAAACCGGACAGTTTTGAAGCCTGGATAGTGCCTTTGGGTCAGCAACCTGGGCATGCATCTCCTCGCCGGTAGAGGAGAGATGCATGCCGAAGAAAGGAAGGCTGACCATGAGACAATTGAGACAACGG
>NZ_RZSF01000532.1:0-2938 GCF_004023325.1 Mesorhizobium sp. M1A.F.Ca.ET.072.01.1.1
ATATTGTCCGATGAACCAGAGCGGCGTCTCCGGTTGCATGAAATTATTGCATTTGCGGGCCGCCAGCTGGCCGAGCGCCTCGGCACAGCGCCCAGCGGCTCGCAGATCCAGCCAATTATCATCGGCGACAACCGGCGCACCATGGCGGTGGCGGCGGCACTACAGACCCGCGGCTTCGACATACGCGGCATTCGTCCGCCGACTGTGCCGGAAGGGACTTCGCGCCTGCGCATATCGCTGACGCTCAACGTCGATAAAGCCGCCATATCCGCCATGATCGATGCGCTTGTCGAGGCGTTGGCCCAGAATGACCAAAGGTGACATGACCCGAAGCGACATCAGCAAAGGCATAGTCATCACCGGAACGGATACCGGCATCGGCAAGACGGTGTTTTCGGCGGGCCTCGTCGGCCTGCTCGACGGCTTCTACTGGAAACCGGTGCAATCGGGCCTCGACGAGGAGACCGACAGCGAGGCCGTTACCCGGCTCTCCGGCCTGCCGGCCGGGCGCGTCCTGCCGGAAGTTTATCGTCTGAAGACGCCACTGTCGCCGCACCGTTCGGCCGAAATCGATGGCGTCGCAATCGAGGCGGCAAAGCTCTCGCTGCCGGACTTGCCAGGCCCGCTCATCATCGAAGGCGCTGGCGGATTGATGGTACCGCTCAATCGACAGACAAGATTCATCGACATATTCCGTGAATGGCAACTGCCGGTCATTCTTTGCGCGCGCACCAGGCTCGGCACCATCAATCACACATTGTTGTCGATCGAAGCCCTCAGGGCCCGTGGCATCCCGCTCATCGGAGTGGCCTTCATCGGCGAAGAAATGGCGGACAGCCAAAGGACAATCGCGGAATTTGGCAATGTGCGGCAGCTTGGCAGGCTGCCGTACCTTGATCCGCTGACATCTAAAACCCTGAGGGAAGCGATGGTTTCGGGCTTCGATCTCTCGCCGATTGCATGGGGTCAATGATGTCTCGATCCCGCGTCTGGCATCCTTTCACCCAGCACGCGCTCGAGCCGGCAATCCCCGAAATTGTCCGGACTGAAGGCGCCTATCTCCACAAGGCCGATGGCACCCGCATCCTCGACGCCATTTCCTCGTGGTGGGTCGTCACCCATGGTCATCGCCATCCGCGCATCGTCAAGGCGATCGAGACGACTGCTGCCAACCTCGACCAGATCATCTTCGCCGGCTTCACGCACGAGCCGGCCGAACGCCTCGCCAAAGCCTTGGTGAATCTCGCGCCGCCGGGGCTCGACTGGGTGTTTTATTCCGACAGCGGCTCGACCTCGGTCGAGGTCGCGCTGAAGATGGCGCTCGGCTATTTCCGCAATATCGGCGCGCCGCGCTCGCACATCGTCGTCATGGAGCACAGCTACCATGGCGACACGATCGGCGCGATGAGCGTCGGCGCGCGTGGGGTGTTCAACGCGGCCTACGAACCCTTGCTGTTCGAAGTCGACACCATCCCCTTCCCGGCCACAGGACGCGAGCAGGAAACGCTGGATCGGTTCGAGATCGTCTCTCGCGACCGGCGCGCAGCTGCGCTAATTGTCGAGCCGCTGGTGCTCGGCGCCGGCGGCATGCTGATGTATCCGGCCTGGGTTTTGGCTGAATTAAAGAGGATCGCCGAGGCTTCGGGCACGCTCTTGATCGCCGACGAAGTGATGACCGGCTGGGGACGCACGGGAACCGTGTTCGCCTGCGAGCAGGCGAACATCTCGCCCGACATCCTTTGCACCTCGAAGGGCCTGACCGGCGGCACCATTTCGCTTGCCGCCACGCTGGCGACCGACGCCATCTTCCAGGCCCATTATTCGCTCGACCGGAAGAAGACCTTCTTTCATTCGAGCTCCTATACGGCCAATCCGATTGCCTGCGCGGCGGCACTCGCCAATGTCGAGATTTGGCACGACGAGCCTGTTATCGAGCGGATCGCCGCCCTCGCCGCTCTGCAGGCCGCTGGCCTTCAGCGCTTTCGCGACAATCCTTGCTTCACCGACTGCCGGATCACCGGCACGATCGCGGCGCTCGATTTGGGTACCGCATCCCCGGGCTATCTGGCCGAGATCGGTCCAAGGCTGCGGGCATTCTTCCTCGAGCAGGGATTGCTGGTGCGCCCGCTCGGCAATGTCCTCTATGTGCTCCCACCCTATTGCGTAACCGGCGCCGAGCTCGATCGGCTTTATGACGCCATCGACGAGGCCGGCCAACGCTTCGGACCGAAACCATGAGCAGGTCGTCGCGCATCCTCGGCTTTGGCCACCATGTGCCTGGGCGCAAGGTTGAGAATGCCGAGATCGAGAACAATCTCGGCCTCGAGCCAGGCTGGATCGAACGGCGCACAGGAATTCGCTCGCGCTTCTGGGCGACTGACGAAGATACGCTTTCGGGCCTTGCCGCGCGGGCCGGCGACATGGCGCTGGCAGATGCGGGTATCGATCGGAGCGACATCGGTCTTCTGTTGCTCGCCACGTCAACCCCCGACCATCTCCTGCCGCCGAGCGCGCCGCTGGTTGCGCACCGGCTCGGCCTCGGCCGCGCCGGTGCCATCGACCTGACCGGCGCCTGCGCCGGTTTCATCTATGCGCTGATGTTCGCCGACGGGTTCACCCGGGTGCACGGTCGACCCGCCCTTGTCATTGCCGCCAACATTTTGAGCCGCCGCATCAACCCGGCCGAGCGAGCCAGTGCCGTGCTGTTTGCTGATGCCGCCGGCGCGATCGTGATCGGTCCCAGCGAGGATGCAGAACGCGGCATTCTCGGCGCTTCGGTCGATTCGGACGGTTCGCGCTACGGATTGATCCAGATCCCCGCCGGAGGAAGCAACACGCCTTTTCGCAACGGCCTCGATCTCGCGCAGACCCGCATGACGATCGTCGACGGACGCGAAGTGTTCGCCAAAGCCGTGGAGATGATGACGACATGTTCAAG
>NZ_RZSF01000533.1:0-2931 GCF_004023325.1 Mesorhizobium sp. M1A.F.Ca.ET.072.01.1.1
GTGCGGATCGTCCGCCGCGCTTCCCGACCTCCCCTGCGAGAGTGAGCGGGTTGAGCAACAGTCATGCTGGCCTCCAAGCGAATTGCGTTACGGCCCATCGCGGACCGCGATCGACTATTGCCGGCTGGGGTGCGGCCGGGCGAAACTCGGGCTTCATGATCGATCTGCCGCATGAGCTTGGCGGCGAGAATTACGGCGGAGGTCAAGAGCACGACCGCAAGCGCATTCGCATGAACCGCGCAGCCATCGAATTTTCAGCTTCGGCGGCGGATGAATACGGACTGCAGCGCTTCTTCGTTCGCGCCGGCAAGTTCCATGGGGCTGCGACCGATCACGGACTTGCCGCTCTGCGCGAGTTCGAAGAGCACCTGGCCGGTCTCGATGAGCCGTTCGAGCGGCTCGACGGGACGCAGTTGAAGAAAATCACTGGAACCGACTTCTTCGTCGGCGGCACGTTCACGCCGGGGACGGTGATGGCACAGCCGGCCGGCTTCGTCCGCGGAGTTGCGGAAGGGTTGTCGAGCCGCGTGCAGATATTCGAGAAGTCTGCGGTCACGTCCATACAGACCGGCAAGCTGCACACTGTGAGAACGACCGAGGGCGAGATCATCGCGCCGCGGATAATACTGACGGTCAACGGTCATCTCGAAAGCTTCGGCTTCTTCAAGAAACGCCTGCTGCACGTCTTCACCTACGCCAGCATGACAAAGCCGCTTGCCAAAAGCGAGCAGGCGGCGTTGGGCGGTGAGCCGCATTGGGGCTTAATCCCGGCTGATCCGATGGGATCGACCATCCGGCGCATCGGCGACCGCATCGTCGTGCGTAACACTTTCACCTATAACCCCGACATGTCGACGAGCCAGAAGCAGATCAACCAGATCGGCGCCACGCACGATCGATCGTTCCGCACGCGTTTCCCAATGCTGGGTGAAGTACCGATGGAGTTTCGGTGGGGAGGCCATCTGTGTCTCTCCCTCAACTCCGCTCCTGCCTTCGGCGAAGTCGAGGAGAGGGTGTTCGTCGCCGGATGCTGCAACGGCCTGGGAACGGTGCAGGGCACCCTCTACGGGATGTTGGCTGCCGACCTTGCCGCCGGCAGCGACGAACCGATGATCGCGGATGCACTGAACGAGCCGGCACCGTCTCGACTTTACCCGGAGCCGCTGATGTCGATCGGTGCGCCGCTGAAGCTGTGGACGATGCAGAGGCGCGCGGGCAAAGAACTTTAGCTAGAGGCCTGCTCGAATTAACTCGCCCGTTCTTGGGCTGAGATCTCTCTCAGCCATTCACGAAACAGTTCGGCGGCGGGCGACAGCGTGCGATTATCGTTCCAGGTAAGATAGTATCCGCCCGGCGCAGGCATCTCGAGGTCGGTTATTCTTACCAGTTTGCCCTCTTCTATCAGCGGCTGCACCAGGCGATGCCAACCGACCGCGACACCTTGATTGGCCTGGGCAGCCTGGAGCGTGACGAAAAACTTTCCGAACCTCCGGCCGCGCGGAGTGCCATGAGGTATTCCAGCGCGACGCAGAACCTCGTCCCAGTCTGCCCAATCAGGATCGACCCAGTTCACGTGCAGAAGCGGGAGCTCAGACAATGACTCCGCCGTGGCATCCCGGTGCACCTGTGCAAAGTGGGGGCCGCAGACCGGATAGATCACGTCATTCAAAAACAGTTCGGTAGTCTCGTCGGGCCATGAACCGAATCCGTATCGGATGCGCAACTCCACCTCAGAGCGGCGAAAATCTCTTGAATTGTCAGATATGAGATGATCGACCGCAATCTCGGGGTGGCGTCTCCAGAACCCGGGCATCCGAGGAATCAACCACATCGATGCGAAAGCATCCGAGCAGGCAATGGTAACATTCTTTGATCGGTCGCCGCGCTTCAGTGTTCTGACGACCTCCGAGGCCTTCGAAAAGCCATTTGCCAATACAGCGTACAAATCCTCACCAGCGCTGGTGAGAATGACGCCGCTTCCCATCCGCACGAACAGAGGAACACCGATTTCCTCTTCAACAGCCTTGATCTGTCGGCTGACCGCTCCCGGAGTCACGTTGAGCTCAGAAGCCGCAAGCTTGAAGGACAGATGTCTGGCCGATGCCTCGAACACAGCAAGGGCGGTAAGAGAGGGAAGATCGTAATATCGCCGAACCATAAGCGCCCGAAGTTTGCACCGACCAGTAGCTCTTTAGTCAACACGGGGGTGAGACTTTTGCATTAGGTCAGTTTCCACGAGTTAGGCAATAGTCGATCGCGGTCCGCGATGGGCCGTAACGCAATTCGCTTGGAGGCCAGCATGACTGTTGCTCAACCCGCTCACTCTCGCAGGGGAGGTCGGGAAGCGCGGCGGACGATCCGCACGGCGCCGAAGATCGACATGCTGCCGACGCTCAAGCGCGGCCTGCCGGTGATCGAGCCGATGAATGCCGAGCAGGTCGAGCGCATTCACCAGGCTTCGCTTGCGATCCTGGAAGAAGTGGGTGTCGTGTTTCGCGACTCGATCGCGATCGAGGACTGGAAGAGAGCCGGAGCGGACGTACGAGCGGATGACCGCGTCCATCTCGACCGCGGCCTGGTCATGGAACTCATCAAGACCATTCCTTCGAAGATCGAATATTTTGCTCGCGATCCGGCGAAGAATGTCGAGCTCGGTGGGCCGAAGTCGATTTTTGTGCCGATGACCGGCGCGCCCTATATGCGCGATCTCGACGACGTCAGGCGTGGTCCCACGATCGCGGACCTCGGCACCTTCCACAAGCTGGCGCATATGATGCCGGCGCTGCAATCGTCGGCGCACCATATCGTCGAGCCGATGGACATCGTCGTTGCGCATCGGCACCTGCACATCACCTATTCGTCGATGAAGCATTCCGACAAGATCTTCATGGGCATGACCACCTCGCCCAAGAACGCCGAGGACGTACTCGA
>NZ_RZSF01000534.1:0-2906 GCF_004023325.1 Mesorhizobium sp. M1A.F.Ca.ET.072.01.1.1
GGCTCGCAGCGACGGCAAACGGAATGATCTTCACCGTCGCCACCATCTGGCCCGCCTCGACAGGCGCGTGCTGCGCCAGGGTAGCGATGGTGATCGCCGGGTCGATGGCATTGATGGCGTCGATCATCTTGGTGTCGACGGTGAAGACGCCTGCGGTTTCGGCATGCAAGTTCACGCGTCCCGTTGCAGAGGGCTTCGTCTCGACGTCGCGATGGGACATGCTCAACGCGATCTTTTCGGCTGCGGCATCCTCGCCGAGGTCATCGGGAGCCAGAACGGCCACGACGACTTCGCTGATGCCGGCCGCCTTCAGCGCCGCAACGTCCTCGCCGTTCAACCGATGCGCCTTGCGGAATCGCCGCTCGCCTGCAGTGGTCGCATGCGCCAGCACCGCGCCTTCGGCCAGCTCGATCGCAACCGGCCCGAACTTCACGCCACCGCGCCTTTGCTTTCCAGGCCGTGCGAGCGGAAGGCGTGGATGGTCTGTGCCAGCACCGCGACGGCGATCTCGGCCGGGCTCGCGGCGCCGATGTCCAGCCCGATCGGTGCATGGATGCGGGCGATCTGGTCGGCGCTGGCGCCCATCGCCAGCAGACGCTCGACCCGCTTGGCGTGAGTCTTCCTGCTGCCAAGCGCCCCGACATAGAAGCACCTGGCGTCGAGCGCCGCCTTCAGCGCGAAATCGTCGATCTTCGGATCGTGGGTGACGGCGGCAAGCGCGGTGTAGCTGTCGAGCGGCTGGCGCTTCAGCACATCTTCCGGCCATTCGGCATGCAGCGCTACACCGTAAAAGCGCTCCGGCGTGGCGAAGGCGGTGCGCGGATCGATGATCTCGACCGGATAGCCGGCGATTCTGGCCATTGGCGCGAGCGCCTGGCTGATATGCACCGCTCCGATCACCACAAGGCGCGGGCGCGGCAGATGCGCATTGAGAAAGAAAGTCCGCCCTTCCGCTTCCACCGATCGAGAAATGCCGGTGCGGAACGCACTGGCGATCGCCGCGCCGAGCTCGCCCGGGACGCGGTCGCCTTCACGCACGATGCGGTCGCGGCCGTCACCGAGGTCGGTGACCAGCACCGCGGCGCGCCTGGCGCGGCGCTCTTCGTTCAATGTTTTGAGAACATATGGGTCCATCCGCAATCAACCCAGCCGCTCGACATAGACCTTGATGCGGCCGCCGCAGGACAGGCCTACCTGCCAGGCGGTTTCGTCGGCGACGCCGAACTCCAGCATCCTCGGCTTGCCCGAGCCGATCACGTCGATCGCCTCGGTCACCACCGCGCCCTCGACACAGCCGCCGGAAACCGAACCGTGGAAATTCCCTTCGGCGTCGATGACCAGATGGCTGCCGGCCGCGCGCGGCGCCGAACCCCAGGTTTCGACCACGGTCGCGATGGCGACATTCTTGCCGTCCCTCATCCAGCCTTCCGCGATGATCAGGGGATCGCGGAGCTCATCGAGATAAATGCTCTCGTCCATCGTCGCTTCTCACAAAGTCTGTTTTCTCGGGGAACGTCCCAGAGGAATATATCGCTGCGAAACATATGGCTACGCGGCCCGCCTGTCGCCAGTTCGCAGCCAGCGCCGCGGGTACACAGCTGCGGCCGGCCGCTGGTCGAGCGAGGCGCAAGGATCGACCAGCGCGTCCGACATTGTGCACGGCGCGGAACTCGTCGACACGCGGCAGTATCGCCTTCACTACGCGGGGCCGCGCCTCGACCCATCAAACGCAAGAGGGGTTTTCACAGAACGTGGTAGTCGCGGTTGTGGTAGATCAGCGGCCGCAAATTATCGCCGATGCGCAGGCCTGTCACCTTGCCAAAAAGCACACGGTGGGTGGCCAAATCCTTGGTATCGATGATCTGACAATCGAAGACGGCGAGCGCGCCCTTCAGCGTCGGCGCGCCGGTCGAGATCACGTCCCATTCGCCGAGCGCGAAGCGCTCCTCGGACGGCAGGCCGGTGATGCCGGAAAAGCCGACCGACAGCGCCTCCTGGTCCGAGGCGAGCGTGTTCAGCGCGAAATTGCCGTTCCGGATGAAGGCCTCGTTCTTGGGATTTTCGCGGTTGAGGCAGACAAGCACGGCGGGCGGCGTATCCGAGACCGAGCAGGCGGCAATCACCGTTGCGCCTCGTTTCCCGGCCGGGCCGTCCGTGGTCACCACATGCACATGGCCGGCAAAATGCGCCATCGCATCGCGATAGGCTTGCGGCCCGATGTCATTAATCTTCAGCACCCGATGATCCACCTGCCAAAACGGAAGCTCGTTATATATGGCTGCATATTGTATGACACAAGCGAAGTGCTTGAGCGCAATCCTGAATTCGCGTGTTGCACCGGGATTAGGCAGCCTTTAGGTCTTTGCTGGAATAGTGCCGGAACAATACTCCCGGCACGGAGGACCTCTTCGCCCGAATGCGCCTTCTCACGACGACTTTAGCCGCGCTGCTTTGGCTGGGCGCGAGCGTCCATGCCGAGACGCTGGTTGGCGTCGCCGCACCGCTGTCCGGGCCGTCGGCGATCCTCGGCAAGCAGATCGAGGCGGGGACCGCGCTGGCGGCGGACGCCGAAGGCGTCGAGGTCCGAACCGTTGACGACGCCTGCACGGCCGACGGCGGTGCAGCGGCTGCCAGGCAGTTCGTGGATGCCAAGGTCAACATCGTTGTCGGTTTTCTGTGCACCGAAGCGATCGAGGCGGCGCTGCCGATCCTGAAGGATGCCAACATTCCGGTCATCGCGGTCGGCGTGCGCACCGAGAGCCTGACCGACCGCCGCGCCAAGACCGGCTGGCCGGTCTACCGGCTTGGCCCGCGCGGCGACGACGAACGCAATGCGGTGGCCACGATCCTCACTCGGCTCTGGCAGCACGAATTGTTCGCCGTTATCGATGACGGCACCATCTATG
>NZ_RZSF01000535.1:0-2899 GCF_004023325.1 Mesorhizobium sp. M1A.F.Ca.ET.072.01.1.1
TTGTAGTTGATGCCGGAGCAGAGCACTTTGCCGGGGCGACTAGGCGCTTCGAGGATAATATCGGCAAGCGCATAGCGCGGCGCTTTGGCAAGTCCCGAGCGGACTTTTTCCAGCGCCGCCCCGCCGCCTTGCACGACCTCGAGCACCGACGCTGCCAGTCCGGCTTCGGTCAGGCAGGCGACCTGCTCGTCGTCCAGAATGCCGGCGTGCTGGCGATGCCCGGCCTGCTTGTGAGAGAAAGTGACGAACTTCATGCGGCCTCCGGGATGAAGACGGCCTTGTGCAGGGCCATCGGATTGTCAGCGAGTGTTTTGAAGACGGCGGGTGCTTCAGACAGCGCAAAGCTGCTGGCGATTTTGGGGTAATGAATCTTGCCCGACGCAAGCAGGTCGAGCGCTTCGGGAAAGCAATCGACGGAGGCGCGCGAACCGAGGATGGTCACCTCCTTGCGGGTGAAGTCCAGCCCGGGCAGCGTGACGCCTTGTCCTTTCTTGACGAGACCGAGAATGACGACGCGGCCGCCGGCGGCAACGAGATCGATGGTCTGTTCCATCGCCGGCGCCGCCCCTGTAGCCTCCAGCACCACGGGCATGCCTTCGCCGTTCGTGATCTCCGTCACCCGTTCAAGCAGCCCTTCACCGCCGGCTACAGGGATTGCGCCCAGATCGGCGGCGGTGGACAGCCGCTCCGCCGACAGATCCGTGGCATAGACCTTCGCGCCATGGGCCCGCGCGACCTCGACGATCGCCAGCCCGATCGGACCCGCGCCAAGAACGAGGACCGTGTCCTCGTCCGTGACCATGCCGCGCCGGCAGCCCTGCACGCCGATGGCGACGGGCTCGGCGAACGCCGCCTCGAAGTCGGAGAGCCCTTCCGGCACGACGTTCAGATTGCCCGCGGGCGCGGTGACGAATTCAGCGAAGCCGCCTTCGCGATGCACCCCGATGATGGTGAGATTGGCGCAGCAATTGCGTTTGCCGATCCGACAGGGATAGCAATGGCCGCAACCGATGAAGGGGTCGACGACGACCCGCGTCCCGACCTTCGGACCGGCCGCTCCTGGCCCGTAAGCCTCGACCCTGCCGGCGATTTCGTGACAGCCGATCCGAGGATAGGTCACATAGGGGTTCTTGCCGGTATAGATATAGAGATCACCGGCGCAAAGGCCCGCGGCCCTGACGCGTACCAGCACTTCGCCCGGCCCAGGAACGGGCTTCGGCGCATCGGTGATGCGGATCGACTGCGGTTGGTCGAAAATGGCGGCCCGCATCATGCCGCCTTCGCGGGGCGCACGACCCTGCCATCGGCATCGAATTCGATCCAGTCGCCGGCCCGCAGCAGATAGGGATCGGCAATGGCCTCGCCGCGAGCCCTGGCCGCGCCGTGATGTTCCATGTAGTCGGCGACGTCCTTGTCGCCATCGAGCGTGATGTAGTGGCATGGCAGGACAGTCTCGAGTCCGAGCCACTGGGTCGCCAGCACACCTTCATAGGGACTCATCTCGCCCGTCAGCATTTCTCCCGGCATCGGATTGAGATGCAGGATCTCCTGCGGATTGGCGATGCCGATGCAGCCGACATTGGGTTTATAGAGTTCGCCCTGCAGTTTCAGGTCGGAGAAAATGGCGGTATCGCCATAGTGATAGAAGCGCAGCCCGTCGGCATAGACGATGAAGGCCATCGGCACGCCGGAGATGAAGGAGTTGTCCATCAGCCTGATCTGCGACCAGTGATGGCACTCCAGCGGCTGGATCTCAATGCCGGCCACCTTGACCCGAATGCCCCAGGTCGTCGCGCGGATCTGGCTGGCCGGGATGCCGCGATCCATCAGCCAGGCCTTCACCTCGCCGCCGCAGACAACCGGACAGCCGTACGCGGCGGCGATCTTGTCGGTGTCGCCGAGATGATCGAACGCCGCATGGCTGACGATCACCAGATCGACATGGTCGAAGTCGGTGGATTTGGTCGCGGCTCCAGGATTCTGGTCGAGGAACGGGTCGCAAAGGATGCGCAGCCCGTTGCTCGTCACGATCTCGTAGGCGGCCACGCCGTGGAAGCGGATGCGGGTGGTGGGTTGAAGCGTCATCTTCGGTTCGTCTTTCTCGTGTCGATTGTGAGCGGCAGTCGAGCGAGCCCGCGCCGGTCGCCGCGTGTCTTCCAGCGAAGCTCTTGCTCCGATTCCGGTGCGAGCCTTGCGCCGGTCTCGATCAGCGTTTCGAGCGTCACCGCCATTTCCATGCGCGCCACGCCGGCGCCGGCGCACAGATGCGGGCCGGCTCCGAAGGTGAGATGCTTGTTGGGACTGCGATCGAGGCGCATCTCGTCCGGCGCATCGAATACCGACGGGTCCCGGTTCGCCGCGCCGAAACCAAGGGCCACAATGTCGCCCCGCCTTATATCGCGACCGTGCAGGCACAGATCATGCGAGGCATTGCGGCCGAAAATCTCGATCGGCGAGGAATAGCGCAGGAACTCCTCCACCGCGGTCGGAACAAGCTCCGGTTCGCTTGCAAGCCGATCCAGCGCCTCCGGATGCTCGGCCAGCCAGTGCAGCATGACCGAAAGGGCGTCCGCCGTGGTCTCGAAACCCGCGCCGAACACGACCGTCATGAACGAGCGGATCTGAATGTCGTCGAGCCTTTCGCCGTCAATCTCGGCCGCTATCAGCATGCTGACGAAATCGCCCGTCGGCTTGGCGCGTCGCGCGGCAATGAGGGTCTCGATATAGGTGTTGAGTTCGCGGCTTGCCGTCGCTCCAGCGCTCGGGTCCTTCACGTTGAACATGCTGGTGATCCAGCCGACCCACTTGTCCGAGTCTTGCAGCGGCACGTCGGTGAAGGCCGCGAGCGACGTGATCGCAACCGGCACGCAGAATTCGGCAACGGCCTCGGCCTTTCCCG
>NZ_RZSF01000536.1:0-2898 GCF_004023325.1 Mesorhizobium sp. M1A.F.Ca.ET.072.01.1.1
GCGCCTATGTTTGGGTCACCGGCGGTCGCTACCAGGAGACCGAGAACGCCAACCTGCAGCAGGCCCGGATTTCGATCGCCTCCGACACGGCCGGCCGCATCGTCCAGGTCGGCATTGCCGACAACCAGACGGTCAAGGCGGGCGACCTTCTCTTCGTCATCGATCCCGAGCCTTACAAGATCGCGCTGGCCCAGGCCGACGCGGCTGTCGCCGCCGCGCGGCTCAATGTCGAGCAGCTGCGCGCCGCCTACAGCCAGGCGATGGCGCAGCAGAAGTCGGCCAAGAGCGAGGTCGACTATGCGGAGTCGCAATATGACCGCGCCGCCGATCTCGCTGAGAAGGGCATCAATGCCAAGTCGTCGCTGGACGAGGCCCGCAACGACCTCGACAAGGCCAAGCAGCAGCTTGCGGTCGCCGAGCAGGGCATCATCAGCGCCAAGGCGGCGCTTGGCGGCAACCCCGACATCGAGACCGACAAGCATCCGAGCGTGATGTCGGCGCTCGCCGCGCGCGACAAGGCCGCCTACAACCTCTCGCAGACCACGGTGAAGGCGCCGTCCGACGGCATCGTCTACCAGGCCTCGTCCTTCAAGGTCGGCCAGTATGTCTCCGTCGGCACGCCGCTGTTCGCGCTGGTCGAGACCGACGACACCTGGATCGACGCCAACTTCAAGGAGACGCAGCTCACCAATATGAAGCCGGGCCAGAAGGCCGAGATCGTGGTCGACACCTATCCGGGCCGGACCTTCGAGGCGACCGTCAAGGCGATCGGCGCCGGCACCGGCGCCGAGTTCTCGCTGTTGCCCGCCCAGAACGCCACCGGCAACTGGGTCAAGGTCACCCAGCGCATTCCCGTGCGCCTGGAACTGACCGACCCCGACGCCAAGATGGCGCTGCGCACCGGCATGAGCGCGACGGTCACCGTCGATACCGGCGTCGCGCGCGGCCTGCCGTCGATCTTCGGTCACGCCACGGCCGGCGAGCACGCGCAATAACGCAAGGTGAAGCCCGAGGCATGAGCCTCCGCAAGGGAATGGTCTGAAGGGATGGAGGGAAAGCCAAGCGTTTGAGGCGAGCCGCGTCGCGGCTTTGATCGAAGTTGAAGCTTTCGACACCGACCTGTCGGTCCTCAGGTTTCCGGGCGGCAGGTATCCGCTCCAACAGAGACTTCCGGTCGATGTAACCCCCACATCGGTCCTCGCGTCCCACCGCGACAAGGGTCTCAAAGGAAGGCCTCGCCGCCCGGAAACCCAATGTACCCGTTTTTGTTACCTGCTGGAAGTTCAGCACCATGAGCACGCCCGAACCCTTCAAGGAAGTACCGCACCGCGGCCTGATCACGGTCGCGCTGATGCTGGCCACGGTCATGCAGGCGCTCGACACCACGATCGCCAATGTCGCGCTGCCGACCATGACCGGCGACCTCGGTGCCTCGCCGGACAACATCAACTGGGTGCTGACCTCCTATATCGTGGCCGCCGCCATCATGACGCCGGTCACCGGCTGGCTCGCCGACCGCCTCGGCCGCAAGGAGCTGTTCCTGGCCTCCGTCGTCGGCTTCACCATCTTCTCCATGCTTTGCGGCATGGCGTGGAGCCTCGAGACGATGGTGCTCTTCCGCCTGCTGCAGGGTGTGTTCGGCGCGGCGATCGTGCCGCTGTCGCAGACCTTCCTGCTCGATATCAATCCCCGCGAGCGCCATGGCCAGGCGATGGCCATCTGGGGCGCCGGCATCATGCTGGGACCGATCCTCGGCCCGACGCTTGGCGGCTGGCTGACCGAGAATTTCAACTGGCGCTGGGTGTTCTTCATCAATCTGCCGGTCGGCATCCTCGCCTTCATCGGCATGGCCGCCTATCTGCCTGTCGTCGCCAAGCGCGTGCGCAGCTTCGATTTCTTCGGCTTCGCCATGATCTCGCTCGGCGTCGGCGCGCTGCAGCTGATGCTCGACCGCGGCGGCGAGGTCGACTGGTTCTCCTCGACAGAGATCTGGATCGAGCTTGCGCTGTCGATCACCGGCTTCTGGGTGTTCATCATCCACACGGTGACGTCCGAACGTCCTTTCATCGACCCGAAAATCTTCCTCGACCGCAATTTCGTGACCGGGCTCGGTTTCATCTTCGTCATGGGCGTGCTGATCCTGGCTTCGATGTCGCTGCTGCCGCCGATGCTTGCCAACATCTTCGGCTACCCGACCGTCACCATCGGCGTGGTGCTCGGCCCGCGCGGTATCGGCACGATGATTTCGATGCTGTTCGTCGGCCGCATCATGCACAGGATCGACGCGCGTATTCTGGTCGCGATCGGCTTCCTGCTCACCGCGCAGTCGCTCTACACCATGGCGAGCTTCACGCCGCAGATGGACAACTGGCTGATCATCTCTTCGGGCGTCATCCAGGGCCTCGGCATGGGCATGGTGTTCGTGCCGCTCTCGGCCGTCGCCTTCGCCACGCTCGACGCGCGCTACCGCACCGACGCCACCTCGCTGTTCAGCCTGGTGCGCAATCTCGGCTCGTCGATCGGCGTGTCGGTGGTTGCGGCGCTGATGGTGCAGAACACGCAGGTCAACCACAGCGAGCTCGGGGCTTTCATCAACCCCTACAACCCCAACCTATGGGCAGCCTCGCCCGCGGCGGCGAGCGGTGATCCCATGGCCCTTTCGCAGGTCGACAGGCTGGTCAACGTTCAGGCGATGATGATCTCCTACATCAACGACTTCAAACTCCTGATGGTGATGACGCTGCTTGCCGTTCCGTTCGTCATCCTGCTGCGCAAGCCGAAGACAGCGCCGGCCGGCGGCGCGCCGGCGGCGCACATGGACTGATCTTCATCGCGCCGCCTCTGCGATGCGTAATCTCCCCCCTTGAGGGGGAGATGCCGCCGAAAGGCGACAGAGGG
>NZ_RZSF01000537.1:0-2894 GCF_004023325.1 Mesorhizobium sp. M1A.F.Ca.ET.072.01.1.1
GTAAGGATCGTCGGCAGCGTTCTCGCGCCGTTGCGGTCGGCACCGGCGAGGTGATCGTCAAAGGCGGTGGTGCGGCCGTTCAGCCCTTCGGCGATGACCTCGATGCCGTCGCCCAGCGCCGTCTTGAGCACGCTGGGCCAGCGGTCCCCCAGCGCATGGCGCCCGAGGTTGGCAGCGTCGTAGCCCCAGGTCAGCGAGTCGCCGTAACAGAGAATAGTCTTCATGCGCTTGCCCCACCCCTGCCGAACCCCGCCGCCGAGCGCTTGAGCCGCCAGCGCACGAACAGCCATTGCACGATGATCGCCGCTACGCCCGGCAGGATCACCCCGGCAACGATCGAAAGGTCATCTGCGGTCGCCCGGCTCTCGGCCGGCACCGAAAACGTCCAGCCCACCAGCGCCAGCAGCCCGAGACAGAAAAGCGCAAGCAGCAGCCACAGCATCCCATCGAGCGCCCGCACCGGCTTGCCTCGGAATTGAACGAGGAAGAAGGCGACCGTGACCACAACGACGATCATCACCGTGGCCGCGAAGACCAGAATGCATTCCTCTGTCGCGCCGGTGATGACCGCCAGCTCTTGAACGACAAGTACGCCGGCCAGACCGGAAAGAATGAAGGCGAAAAGGCTGGTGAAGAAATTCCGCACCGCCTTTTTCCCTTCCTTACACCAGCATGCCCATCGGGTTTTCGATCATGCGCTTGAAGGCGCCGAGCAGCTCCGCACCGAGCGCGCCGTCGACGGCGCGGTGATCGGTCGACAGCGTCACCGACATCATGGTGGCGATCTTGATCTCGCCTTTCTTCACGATGGCGCGCTCCTCGCCGGCGCCGACCGCAAGGATCGTGGCGTGCGGCGGGTTGATAACGGCGGCAAAATCCTTGACGCCGAACATGCCGAGGTTGGACACGGCCGTGGTGCCGCCCTGGTACTCCTCGGGCTTCAGTTTGCGGCCGCGTGCGCGGCTTGCCAGATCCTTCATCTCGTTGGAGATGACGGACAGCGTCTTTTCGTCGGCATGGCGGATGATCGGCGTGATCAGGCCGCCGGGTATCGACACGGCGACGCCGACATCGGCGTGCTTGTGCTTGACCATGGCGTTTTCGGTCCAGGAGGCGTTGGCGTCCGGCACCGCCATCAGCGCCATCGCCATCGCCTTGATCACCATGTCGTTGACCGAGAGCTTGTAGGCCGGGACCTCGCCCTTCTCGGTTTTCCGCATTGGGGCCGCGGCGTTGAGTTGCGTGCGCAGCGCGAGCAGCGCATCGAGCTCGCAGTCGAGCGTCAGATAGAAATGCGGAATGGTGCTCTTGGCCTCGACCAGGCGGCGCGCAATGGTCTTGCGCATATTGTCGTGCGGAACGAGTTCGTAAGAGCCTTCCGCGAACAGCTTCAGCACCTGATCGTCCGACATCGGCTTCGGCGCGGGGGCAGGAGCGCCTGCGGGCGCACCGGCAGGAGCCTTGGCGGCAGGCGCAGCCTTGGCGCCGCCGGAAGCGATCGCCGCCTCGACATCGGCCTTCACCACGCGGCCATGCGGACCGGAGCCACTAAGCCCCTTCACGTCGACACCGGCATCCTTGGCGATGCGGCGGGCGAGCGGCGAGGCGAACACGCGCTCGCCGCCGGCGTGGCCGTTGGCGACCGGTGCAGGCTCGGCCTTCGCCGGCGCGGGTGCCGGCTTCGGCGCTTCCTTGGGCGCCTCGGCCTTCGCAGGGTCCGCTTTCGGAGCCTCCGCCTTGGGCGCCGCCCCGCCATCGCTCTTTGCGGCAGCACCGGCGTCCTCGCCTTCGCCGGCCAGGATGGCGATCACCGCATTGACCTTGACGCCTTCGGTGCCTGCCGGAACGACGAGCTTGGCGACTGTGCCCTCATCGACGGCTTCGACCTCCATCGTCGCCTTGTCGGTCTCGATTTCGGCGATCACGTCGCCGGGCGCAACATGATCGCCTTCCTTGACCAGCCACTTGGCGAGATTGCCCTCTTCCATGGTGGGCGAGAGAGCCGGCATGGTGATGTTGATTGGCATGTTGTCCTCCCGACCGGCTCAGCGATAGGTGACGGCTTTGACCGCCTCGACGACCTCGCCGACATTGGGCAGCGCCAGCTTCTCGAGATTCGCCGCGTAAGGCATCGGCACGTCCTTGCCGGCGATGGTGATGACCGGCGCATCGAGGAAGTCGAAGGCGCGCTGCGACACCTGGCTGGCGATGTGATCACCGACCGAGCTCTGCGGGAAGCCTTCCTCCACCACGACCAGCCGGTTGGTCTTCTTGACTGAAGCGATGATGGTATCGAAGTCGAGCGGACGGACGGTTCTCAAATCGATGATTTCGGCATCAATGCCCATGCCGCGCAGTTCGGCCTCGGCCTTGACCGCATAGGTCATGCCGATGCCGAAGGAGACGATGGTGACGTCCTTGCCCTGCTTGTGGATGCGCGCCTTGCCGATCGGCAGCACGAAATCGTCGAGCTTCGGCACGTCGAAGGACTGGCCGTAGAGGATTTCGTTCTCGAGGAAGATGACCGGGTTCGGATCGCGGATCGCGGCTTTGAGCAAGCCCTTGGCGTCGGCTGCCGTGTAGGGCATCACCACCTTCAGCCCGGGGATGTGGCTGTACCAGGCGGCGTAGCACTGCGAGTGCTGGGCGGCGACGCGGGCGGCCGCACCGTTCGGGCCGCGGAAGACGATCGGTGCGCCCATCTGGCCGCCGGACATATAGAGCGTCTTGGCGGCCGAATTGATGATCTGGTCGATCGCCTGCATGGCGAAGTTGAAGGTCATGAACTCGACGATCGGCTTCAGGCCTGCCATGGCTGCGCCGACGCCGACGCCGGCAAAGCCGTGCTCGGTGATCGGGGTGTCGACGACGCGGCGCGGGCCGAATTCCTGCAG
>NZ_RZSF01000538.1:0-2871 GCF_004023325.1 Mesorhizobium sp. M1A.F.Ca.ET.072.01.1.1
ACCTTCGCCGCCGCCTTCGAGAAGGCGCGGCAGCGGCAGGCCAATATCGAGCCGATCGACTCGCTGCTACCCGGGCATGAGGAGCGCCACATCCGCTTCTACGTGAATGCCGTCGCCGACGGCGCCGGTAGCGAGGGTGCGGAGGAATCGGCCATCGTCTACGCCGTCGAGACTACCGAGCAGAAGGCGCTCGAGGGCCAGATGGCGCAGAGCCAGAAGATGCAGGCGGTCGGCCAGCTTGCCGGCGGCATCGCGCACGACTTCAACAACGTGCTCACCGCCATCATCATGGCGTCGGACCTCCTGCTCACCAACCACCGGCCGTCGGACCCGTCCTTCCCCGACATCATGAACATCAAGCAGAACGCCAACCGGGCGGCGTCGCTTGTTAGGCAGTTGCTGGCCTTCTCGCGCAAGCAGACCTTGCGGCCGGAAGTTCTCAACCTGACCGATGTGCTTGCCGATCTGCGCATGCTGCTTGCCCGCCTGGTGGGCAACGATATCAGGCTGAAGATCGACCACGGGCGCGATCTGTGGCCGGTCAAGGTCGACATCGGCCAATTCGAGCAGGTGGTGGTTAATCTCGCCGTCAACGCGCGCGATGCGATGCCCACCGGCGGCGATCTTACCGTGCGCACCCGCAACGTCATGGCCGAGGAGTGCAAATCGTTCCCGTATCGCGAGCTTATCCCGGCCGATTATGTGCTGGTCGAGGTCGAGGACACGGGCAGCGGCATCGCGCCGGAGGTGCTGAAGAAGATATTCGAGCCGTTCTTCACCACAAAGGAGGTCGGCAAGGGAACGGGCCTTGGCCTCTCGATGGTGTATGGCATCATCAAGCAGACCGGCGGCTTCATCTACTGCGATTCCGAAGTCGGCAAGGGCACGGTGTTCCGGATCTTCCTGCCGCGTCACGTGACGGAGGTGAAGAAGGCGAGCGAATCTGCCGACACTGCGGCGGCGGCAGCTCCAGCCAAGCCGGCCGACACGGCGAAGGACCTCTCAGGTTCGGCGACCGTGCTTCTGGTCGAGGACGAGGACGCCGTTCGCATGGGCGGCGTGAGGGCGCTGACTTCGCGCGGCTACACCGTTCACGAGGCTTCCTCCGGCGTCGAGGCGCTGGAGGTCTTCGAGGCACTCGGCGGCAAGGTCGACATCGTCGTGTCCGATGTGGTGATGCCGGAAATGGACGGGCCGACGCTGCTCGGCGAGCTGCGCAAGCGCCAGCCGGACATAAAATTCGTCTTCGTTTCCGGCTATGCCGAGGACGCCTTTGCCAAAAACCTGCCGGCCGATGCGCATTTCGGCTTCCTGCCCAAACCATTCTCGCTCAAGCAACTGGCGACGATCGTTAAAGACGTGCTGGAATCTTAAAGCGCATCGCCGAAGCAGATCAGGCGACGCGCTTCAGATCTTTGTTTGACGCATGTCGTTTCCCCAAAAGCGCTGCGCCCTTTTAGGCGACATGTCTTAAACAGCTATCGCTTGCACATTGCAGCGAGCCTGCCATGATGCAGGTCGGATGGGTTCTGTCATGGGGGTGATAGCGCGTGACGCCGCACATCGAGGCGGGCAGGGGAGATTATGCCGAAACGGTGCTGCTGCCGGGCGACCCCGAGCGCGCGCAGTGGATGGCGCAAACTTTTCTGGAGGCGCCGCGCTGCATCAATCTCCGTCGGGGCGCCCTCGGCTTCACCGGCCGTTTCCGTGGCAAGCCGGTCAGCATCCAGGCAACCGGCATCGGCGTCTCTTCTTTCCTGATCTATGCCCATGAGTTGCTGGACTATCATGGCGTGAAGACGCTGATCCGCACAGGAACATGCGGCGCATTGTCGGATGACGTTCCGCTGCGGGGCTTGGTCGTTTCAAGCGCCGTGCGCGCCGAGGGCCCGATCAGCGGGCAGGTGTTCGGACTTTACCAGCCGGCCGGCCCCGATGAGGCGCTCCATGCGCTGGCGCTGCAGCGGGCCGCCGATCTCGGCATTGCCTGCAGCGCCGGCCTGACCGTCTGCAGCGACATCTTCCATCATCCCGATGGCCGCGCCCGCTTCGACGAGCCCAGGGCGCTCGGCGCGCTGGCGGTCGACATGGAAACCAGCGCGCTCTACCGCATCTCGGCGCATTTCGGCGCGCGCGCCCTATCGCTGCTGACCGTGGTCGACCACGTCGCCGCCGACGAGCAGACCGAGTATTCCGAACGCCAGGCGCTGTTCACCGACATGACCCGCCTGGCACTGGAAGTCGCGGTCACTGCTTAGGCGGTTTCCGCTTCAACTGCCCCTCGGCTGTCGGCCGGCGACCCGCAGATAAAGCGGCAGGTTGTGCGCAGCATCGAAGCGAAGTTCCTTGTTCGATCAATGTTTCGTGCAGGTGGAGGCGGTAAAGGCGCCGTCCTGCTGCTTCATGATGATGTCGAAGGAGGGACCGCCTGGATCGTCGAGCGTCGCCTGTGTCAGCGAGATCGAGTTGCCGCCGCTCGTATAGCCGCCGAGCGGGCCGAGCCAGCTGATCTCGCCATTGGCGTCCATCTGGTAGTTGTAGGTTCCCGACGTGCCGAAGGTCACTGGGCCGCTATAGACATTGCCCTTGATGGTGATGTCGCCGAGATTGAGGAAGAGGCCGAGCAGATAGACCTCGCAATGATAGACGCCGTCCGGAAGCTTGCCTTCGGCGAAGTCCGCGCGGGCCTTGCCCACGGCCGACGCAAGAAGCAGCAAGCTCAGAAGAATGCGAATCGGGAAGGCCATGCGGTCGCTCATTTCGGCGGCGACCTTGCCCCATTTTGCCGCTGCCCCGCAACTGGCCGGCGAGTGCCGGCACGGAGACGAGATTAAGCATTGGGCAATTTTATGATTTGGGCAAAATCTAGGC
>NZ_RZSF01000539.1:0-2864 GCF_004023325.1 Mesorhizobium sp. M1A.F.Ca.ET.072.01.1.1
ACCCAGAGGCTCTGTTTATCAAGCGGCGCGCGCGATGATTCCCAGCGAGGGTTGCGGCCGCACAAAAGTGACAGCAAATTAATGCGACATCCGGGCCAATTGGTGGTACCGCCCCGGCATGCCGGCTCGCCCCCAAAGCCAGGCCCGGAATCGCGAAGTCAAATCAGGGCGTCCCCTTGAACCGCATCATCCCGCTCATCCTGGCGGTCGCTCTTTTCATGGAGAACATGGATTCGACCGTGATCGCGACCTCGCTGCCGGCAATCGCCATCGACATCCACACCAGCCCGATCGCGCTGAAGCTGGCGCTGACGGCCTATCTCGTGTCGCTGGCGATCTTCATTCCGATCAGCGGCTGGATGGCGGACCGGTTCGGGGCCAAGAACGTGTTTCGCGCCGCGATCGCCGTCTTCATCGCCGGCTCGGTCGCCTGCGCCTTCTCCAATTCGCTGCCGGCCTTCGTGGTGTCGCGTTTCCTGCAAGGCATGGGCGGCGCCATGATGACGCCGGTCGGGCGCCTGGTGCTGGTGCGCGCGACGCCAAAGAGCGAACTCGTCGCGGCGATGTCATGGCTGACGGTGCCGGCGCTGGTCGGGCCGTTGGTCGGCCCGCCGATCGGCGGCTTCATCACCACCTATTTCACTTGGCACTGGATCTTTTTGATCAACGTGCCGATCGGGCTTTTGGGCATCTGGCTTGCCACCCGCTATTTGCCGGAAACCGACCCCGCCAAAACGCCGCCGCTCGACTTCCCGGGCTTCGTGCTCAGCGGCCTCGCGGCGTCCGGCATCGTCTTCGGCCTCTCGGTGGTCAGCCTCCCCGCTTTGCCGCCGATCGCCGGCTTCATTACCGTTGCCGTCGGCCTGGTTTCGGGCGTGCTTTATCTGCTGCATGCTCGGCGCGCCAGGAACCCGCTGTTGGCGCTGGAGCTCTTCAGAAACCAGGTGTTCCGCTCCTCCGTGCTCGGCGGCTCGCTGTTCCGCATCGGCATCGGCGCGGTGCCTTTCCTGCTGCCGCTGATGTTCCAGATCGGCTTCGGGCTGACGCCGTTCCAGTCCGGTATGATCACCTTCGTCTCCGCGGTCGGCGCCATCGGCATGAAGTTCGTCACCGCGCTGCTCTTCAGGCTCGCCGGGTTCCGGCGGGTGCTGATCTGGGGATCGCTGATCGCCGCCGGCTCGATTGCCATCTACGGCCTTTTCACCCCCGCAACCCCCTATGCGCTGATGCTCGCGATCCTTTTGGTCGGCGGCTTCATCCGCTCGATGTTCTTCACCGGCGTCAACGCGCTGTCCTACGCCGAAGTATCGACCGCCGACACCAGCAAGGCGACGCCGATCGTTGCCGTGTTCCAGCAGTTGTCGATCGCGCTCGGCGTGGCGCTGGCCGGCGGCATCCTCGAAGTGTCGACTTCGATCCATGGCGGCCCGCTGACGCTTGGCGATTTCCACATCGCCTTCTTCATCGTCGCGGCGGTTTCGGCGGCGGCATCGCTGACCTTCATGCGGCTGGCGCCGGACGCCGGCAATGCGGTGTCGGGACATGGCAAATTGACGACGCCGAAGACGCTGGAGGCGGTGGGGACCGCAGGGAAATGAGCGCCACCTTTCCCTTCTCTCCTGACAAGGGGAGAAGGTTAGGCGCTACCCCTTGAACTCCTTCGCCAGCAGATAAAGCTCCACCGACTCGTCGCGCGAGGCCGGCGGCTTCACATGATGAACCGAGCGAAAATTCTGCTTGAGCCGCGAGAGCAGCTCGTTCTCGGCCCCGCCCTGAAAGGTCTTGGCGAGGAAATGGCCGCCGGGCTTCAAAACCTGCAGCGCGAAATCCGCCGCCACTTCGCACAAATGCATGGTGCGCAGATGATCGGTCCGGCGGTGCCCGGTGGTGGGGGCCGCCATGTCCGACAGCACGACATCGGGCTGACCGCCGAGCGCCTCTGACAGCTTTTGCGGCGCGTCGTGATCGAGGAAATCCATCTGCAGGATGACGGCGCCCGGCACGGCGTCCATCTCAAGATAGTCGATGCCGACGACATGCGGGTTTTCCGCGCTCGATTTGGTGCGGGCCGCCGCCACCTGGCACCAGCCGCCGGGCGCGGCGCCGAGGTCGATCACCTTCATGCCGGGTTTCAAAAGATGATGCTTGTCGTCGATCTCGGTGAGCTTGTAGGCGGCGCGCGAACGGTAACCATCGGCCTTGGAGCGCTGCACATAGGGGTCGTTCATGTGCCGCTCGAGCCAGCGGCGCGAGGATTCCTTCAGGCCGCTCTTCTTCTTGATCCGGGTCTTCAGCACGCGCATGCCGGCCGAGCCCGGCTTCTCTGGCTTCCTGCTCATTGTCGGCCACGCCCGTCATGACGCCAGACGCCGTCATCGGCCATCAGTTCGCTCAAGATGCCTTCGCGCAGGCCGCGGTCGGCGACCCGCAGCCGCTCCGACGGCCATACGCCGCGGATCGCCTCCAGGATGGCGCAGCCGGCAAGCACCAGGTCGGCGCGGTCGGCGCCGATGCAGGGATTGGCGACGCGCTGCTGGAAATCCCAGCCGATCAGTTTTTCCACCATGCGGTCGACGCTCTGACGGTCCATCCACAACCCGTCGACGCGGCGGCGATCGTAGCGCTCGAGGTCGAGATGGACGCCGGCCAGCGTCGTCACCGTGCCGGAGGTGCCGAGCAGATGGAAATTCGGACTGGCGAGCACATGCGCGAGCCGGTTGCGGCCGTCGAAGGCCTTGAGCCGCACCGCAACGTCATCGACCATGGCGGCGAAGGTCTCGCGCGTCACCGTGCGGCCGCCGAAACGTTCGGCGAGCGAGACGACACCCACGGGCAGCGACGTCCAGGAGACGATGTGGTTGGCC
>NZ_RZSF01000053.1:0-28363 GCF_004023325.1 Mesorhizobium sp. M1A.F.Ca.ET.072.01.1.1
TTCCCGGGGGGCGGCACCATCAGTTCGTGGTGGCGGTGACCCTCACCGATCTGGTCTTCTGGCTGGTGCTCGGTGCGGCCGTCGGTGTGGTGCGCGGGCGCTTCACCGGTACATCGACCAGCCTGCGCGACAGCTTTGCCTGATCGCGCGGAGGGCCATCTGACCTTCATCTTAGGCGGTGCGCGCTCCGGCAAGAGCGCGCATGCCGAGTGCCTGGTGGCGGCAAGCCCGTCGCCTTGGGCCTATATCGCAACCGCGCAGGCCTATGACGAGGAGATGCACGAGCGCATCGCGCTGCATCGCTCGCGCCGTGGCGAAGGTTGGGTCACCGTCGATGCGCCGCTCGACTTGGTCGGCGCGATCGGGGCTTTGCCCGATCACCAGCCGGTGCTGATCGATTGCCTGACATTGTGGCTGAGCAATCATATGCTGGCGGACCACGATATCGAGGCCGAGTGCCGGCGGCTCACGGATGTGCTTTCGCAGCCGCGCGGACCGTGGTTTGTGGTATCCAACGAAGTCGGGCTCGGCATCGTGCCGGACAATGCGCTGGCGCGCCGGTTCCGCGACGCCGCAGGGCGGCTCAACCAGCAGGTCGCGGCTGTCGCCGACAGCGTGCTGATGATGGTGGCGGGGCTGCCGCTCAAGGTGAAGTGACATGGGCGAGATCAAAGACACGATCATCGACGACAAGGATGCCGAACGCCATCGAGCCAAGATGGCCAAGCGCAAGGCGGTGCAGGATGCCGAGGTGGCCGGTAAGACGATCGAGAAGGGACTGCTGATCGTCAATACGGGGCCGGGCAAGGGCAAGACCACGGCTGCGTTCGGCCTGGCGCTGAGGATGCTTGGCTACGGCAAGCGCGTCGGCGTCGTCCAGTTCATCAAGGGCAAATGGCACACGGGCGAGAAGGATGCCTTCGCCGCTTTCGGCGATCGCGTCGTCTGGCACGCGATGGGCGAGGGCTTCACCTGGGAGACGCAGGACCTGAAGCGCGACATAGCCGCCGCCGAGGCTGCCTGGGCGAGGGCGCTCGAGCTGATTGCCGACGCTTCGATCAGCCTCGTCGTCCTCGACGAGCTCAACATCGCGCTGCGCTACGATTATCTCGAGCTGGAAAGGGTGGTCGCGGCGCTGAAGGCGCGCCGCGAGGGCCTGCATGTCGTCGTCACCGGCCGCAATGCCAAGCCGCTGCTGGTCGAGGCGGCCGATCTCGTCACCGAGATGGGCCTGACCAAGCACCATTTTGCGGCCGGCGTGAAGGCGCAGCAGGGGATTGAATTCTGAGGCGCCTTAGCCGCCGATCAAAATGGTCAGGTAGATCACCGTCGCCGACAGAATCGCGAACAGGCCGATCAGCAGCCCGTCGGCGACACGATAGAGTTCCAGCGCCTGCCTTATGTCGGTGCTTTCGGCCTCGCGCCTGCCGCCTTCGCCCATGAAGGCATCCTCGACGACCTCGCCGCCATAACTGCGCGGTCCGGCCAGGGCGAGCCCCAGCGCGCCGGCCATGGCGGCTTCCGGCCAGCCGGCATTGGGCGAACGGTGCTTCTTCGCGTCACGCCGCATGACCTGCCAGGCGTTGCGGGGGTCGGCGCCCTTGACGATGAAGGCCGCCAGCACAATCAGCAGGCCGGTGAGCCGCGATGCCGGCAGGTTGACCAGGTCGTCGAAGCGAGCGGCCGCCCGGCCGAAGGCCTGGTATTTCGGCGTGCGGTGGCCGATCATCGAATCGGCAGTGTTGGCGGCCTTGTACGCAGCACCCCCGGCCAAACCACCGACACCGGTCCATATGGCGGGCGCGACGATGCCATCGGAGAAATTCTCGGCCAGGCTTTCGATCGCGGCGCGGGCAACGCCCGCCCTGTCGAGCTTGTCCGGATCGCGGCCGACGATGCGCGAAACGGCGATGCGGCCGAGCGTCAGGCCACCGGTCTCCAGCGCGTCGGCGACATCCTCGACATGCTCGGCGAGGCTCTTCTGCGACAGAAGCGAGGAGCTGAGAATGGCCGCGATGACCAGGCCGGACGGAAAGATCAGCCAGAGCAGGACATGCAGCGTCAGGCCGATGGCCGCCGGCACCAGCAGGATGACCAGAAGCGCCTGGACGCCGCGGCGGCGACGCAATTCGTCGGAATCGGTGGCGTGGTTGAGCCTGCGATCGAGAAAGGATATCAGCCTGCCGATCCAGGTTACCGGATGACCGATGGCGTTGAACAGCCAGTCCGGATAGCCAAGGGCACGTTCGATGGCGAGTGACAGGAAAGCGATCAGGATCGACATGAAGCTTCTAAGCGGAGCGGTTGCAGCGGTTGATCACGGCGGCAGCCTTGGCCGGGCAAGCGCTCTCTTTCCTCATGCGCCGCAGCCTTTCCTTGACCTCTCGACAGGTATCAATCCGCACTCCTATCCGCTTTTCGATCTGCCCGCCACCGCCCTGTCACGATTGCCCGAGCCAGGACGACTGCGCGAATTGGCCGAAATTGCGGCCAAGGCGTATGGCGCGCGGTCGGCGGCGCATGTCGTGGCCGCGCCCGGCACGCAGATCCTGTTGCCGCGGGTCGCTTCGCTGGTGAGGCCCGGCAAGGCACTGGTGCTGGGTCCAACTTATGCCGAGCATGCCAGGGTGGCCGCGATTGCAGGCCATGCGGTTGTGGAGGTGGGCGACTTCGACGCCTTGGCGGACGCTGACCTTGCGGTGCTGGTCAACCCGAACAATCCGGATGGGCGAGTGATCGAAAGGCACCGCCTGGTCGGCCTTGCTGCGCGGCTTCGCGCGAAGGGCGGCCTGCTGGTGGTCGACGAAGCCTTCATGGATGTCGGCCCGATTGAACACAGCCTGGCCGGCGATGTGGGCGAAGGCGGCATCGTAGTGCTGCGCTCCTTCGGCAAATTCTTCGGCCTTGCCGGCGTCAGGCTTGGTTTCGCGCTGGCCGACCAACTGACCGCCGAGCGGCTGGAGGCGCAGCTTGGACCATGGGCTGTCGCCGGTCCTGCACTTGAATACGGAATCCGCGCATTGGCGGACGCCGAGTGGCAGGATGACATGCGACAGAGCCTGGCAGCCGATGCCAAGCGCCTCGACGCGCTGCTCAGCCGATTCGGTATCGCGGTCGCCGGCGGCACCAGTTTGTTCCGCTATTTGTCTTTCTCTGATGCTGCCTCCCTGTTCTCCGCTCTTGGCGAACGCGGTATCCTGGTCCGTCATTTTGCCGATCGACCGCAGGTCTTGCGCGTCGGTCTGCCCGGCAGCGAAGAGGAGTGGCAGCGGCTGGAGAGCGCGCTTGCAGCATGGGCCTCGCGGCGCGACGATGCGCCGAAGGAGTGCTGACGATGATCCATGTCTGTTCGCTGTCGAAGGTGGAGGAGACCGTTGCGAGAACCGGCGCGGAGCGCTTGCTGTCGCTGCTCGCTGACGGTACCGAGATGGTCCGTCCGGCCTCGATACTGGCCGAAAACCATCTGCATCTCGTCATGCACGACATCGTCGCCGCGCAGGAAGGCATGACCATGCCGGGCGAGGAGCATGTGCGCGCGCTGCTCGACTTCGCCTATCGCTGGGACAGGGCCAAACCGATGGTCGTGCACTGCTATGCCGGTATCAGCCGCTCGACGGCATCGGCCTATATTATCGCGGCGGCACTGGCGCCCAAACGCGACGAGGCGGAGCTGGCGAAGACGCTGCGCTTTCTCTCGCCGTCAGCGACGCCCAATCCAAGGCTGATTGCCGTTGCGGATATGTTGCTTGGGCGAGAAGGCCGGATGATCGCGGCGGTCGAAGCAATCGGGCGCGGTGCAGATGCCTTTGAAGGGATTCCGTTCGAACTCATCATTAGAGATTGAGCTCGCACTGTTCCGCTACGCCAGCCAGTCGGCAAGCCTCGCCTTACGCACATCCCTGGCCAGGCTGATGAAGCCATCGGCCTGATGCTCGGCGGTGAGCCGGCCTTTTTCGGCGGTGGCGATGCTGGCGTCGCCGACCACGCCGTTCGGATTGAGGTCGCTGGCGATCCAGGCGAAGGCGTGCGTTCCGGTGTGCCGCAGCAGGGCGAATTCCTTTTCAGCGCGACCGACATTGGAGACGAAGTTGTCGGCCTTGCCCATATCGACGAGATCTGGCCGGAAATGCAGCATCAGCGAGGTCTCGACATCGCCGCCATGGATGCCGTGACGGTCCTCGAGCTCGGTATACATGCCGGAGGGACGGCCGAAGCGCTGCCAGCTCGTCTTCACCGCCAGCATCTTTGCGCGCACGCGCAATTCGCGCGTGACAATGCCCATGATCTCCTCGTTGCCGCCATGCGAGTTGACGACGATCAACTTTCTGACCCCAGCGCGGGCGACCGAGAGGCCAAGCTCGGTCCAGGCGTCGACCAAGGTGGTGGCCGGCAAGGTAAGCGTTCCCGGCGCATGCAGATGCTCGTTCGACTTGCCCACCGCCTGCACCGGCAGGATGCGGATGTCGAGGTGGTCGGGCAGGCGCGCAATCACCGTCTCCAGCATGCCCATCATGATCGAGGTGTCGGTCGAGACCGGAAGGTGAGGGCCATGCTGCTCGATCGCCGCCACCGGCAGAACGGCAATCGTCGCTTCCGCGTCGATCGAGGCGTATTCGGTCGTCCGATAGTCGCCCCACCACACACGTCTTGTCGTCACTGTCGTCTCCCGATGGTCTGCTGTTCGGCCCGAAGGTCTAAAGCGCCTGGCCATTCCGGGCAACAGCTAGCCTGCTGCCAGAACCTCCACCTCGACCTTGAATTCCGGGCGGGCAAAACCTGAAACGATCATCAGCGTCGAAGCGGGCGCCGGATCGGAAAACAGGCGATTGCGAACGTCCATATAGGCTTGCAGGTGCGCGCGATCGGTGACGAAGGCGTTGATGCGCACGACATCGTTCAGCGTCAGCCCGGCTTCGCTTAATATTGCGGCAATGTTCTTGAAGCAAAGCTCGGTTTGCGCGCCGGCATCCTCCGGGACGGCGTCATCCGGCGCGATGCCCAACTGACCCGAACATAGCACAAGGCGCTTTCCCGCTGGAATTTCAACGCCATGGCTATAACGGGCAAAGGGCGGCTTGATCGACTTGGGGGCGAGATAATTGAGCATGGCATTCTCCTGTCGGCAGGCAGACTAAGGCCGGATTCATGAAAGCTTCAAGATGCGGTGCATGCCGCCGGGCCGATTATGGACAGGCGTCCAAAAAATGGGCACGATGCCATTTGTACAGCATGACCCGTCCGGTCTCGGCAATGACTGCCGCGCAAGCAGGCGGCCCAAGGCGGTGGCATGTGTCTTGCTTCTTGAACCAATGGAGTGGAGCCCAGCGCGCAGCGCGCCGGAGCCAAGAGAGGGTGATGTTTATGTACGGAAAAGAAAAAATCCTGGCGGGTGCGATCGCGCTGCTTGCGGCCAGCACGCTGGGCGCTGCGGCCAACGAGAAGGTCACCTTTGGCACCAACTGGCTGGCCGAGCCGGAACATGGCGGCTACTACCAGGCGATCGCCGACGGCACCTACGCCGCCTGCGGCCTCGACGTCACCATCATGCAGGGCGGCCCGCAGGTCAGCGGCCGGCCGATGCTGCTGGCCGGCAAGATCGATTTCTACATGGGCGGTAACCTGCTCTCGGCTTTCGACGCCGTGCAGCAGGGCATCCCGATGCGCGTCGTCGCCGCCGACTTCCAGAAGGACCCGCAGGTCATCATGTCCCATCCGGGCGAAGGGCTGGACAAGTGGGAGGACCTGAAGAACGCCGACCAGTATATCCTCGGCGACGAGGGCGCGCAGACCTTCTTCCAGTGGATGGTGACCGATCTCGGCTTCGATGCCGCCAAGCGCGTGCCATACACCTTCAATCCGGCGCCCTTCATCGCCAACAAGAAGTCGATCCAGCAGGGCTATGTCACGTCGGAGCCCTTCGCGGTGCAGAAACAGGGCGGCTTCGTGCCGAACCAGTTCCTGCTCGCCGACAATGGCTGGGATACTTATGCTACGACCATTGAGGTGATGCAGGACACCATCGACAAGCGGCCGGAGGTGGTGCAGTGCTTCGTCGATGGCTCGGCCAAGGGCTGGTACAACTACCTCTACGGCGACAACAAGGCCGCCAACGAGATGATCAAGAAGGACAATCCGGACATGACGGATGAGCAGATCGCCTTCTCGATCGAACAGCTGAAGAAGTTCGGCATTGTCGATTCCGGCGATACCGAAAAGCTCGGCATCGGCGGCATGACCGAAGCGCGCATCCAGAGCTTCTACGACAAGATGGTCAAGGCCAAGGTCGCGCAGCCGGGCATCGACATCAAGAAGGCCTATACGCTCGCCTTCATCAACAAGGGGGTCGGGCGGGAGCTGAAGAAGTAAGGCGGCCTGCCTGAGATGATCCAGGAGAAAGTGGCGCAGGCAACGGCATCGGGTGAGAGCCCGATGCTGCTTTCCTTACGCAATGTCGGCAAGGTCTTTTCCAACGGCGTCACGGCGCTGAGCAAGGTCGACCTGGCGATCCGCGAAGGCGATTTCCTCAGCCTGCTCGGGCCCTCGGGCTGCGGCAAGTCCACGGCGCTCAGGTTGATCGCGGGCCTGTCGACGCCGACCTCCGGCCAGTTGGACTGGCGCGGCTCGATCGACCGGTCGAATATCGGCTTCGTCTTCCAGGAACCGACGCTGCTGCCATGGGCCAGCGTCTTCGACAATGTCTGGCTGCCGCTCAGGCTGAAAGGCGTGTCGCGCGCGGAGGCCAAGCCCGCGGTGATGGAAATGCTGTCGCGCGTCCATCTCACCGGTTTCGAGAATGCCGTGCCGCGCGAGCTTTCCGGCGGCATGAAGATGCGTGTCTCGATCGCACGGGCTATGGTGACCAAGCCGCGCATTCTTCTGATGGACGAGCCCTTCGCGGCGCTCGACGAGATTACCCGCTTCAAGCTCAACAACGATCTTCTCGAGCTTTGGCAGGACGAGCGGTTTACCGTCGTCTTCGTCACCCACAGCGTCTTCGAAAGCGTGTTCCTCTCCAGCCGTGTCGTCGTCATGGCGGCACGACCGGGCCGCGTTCACGGCGAGCTTGCAATCGAAGCGCCTTATCCGCGCGACGAGGCATTCCGGACTTCGCCCGACTATGCGGCGCTCTGCCGGCAGGCCTCGGACGTGCTGGTCAATGCCATCAACTCAACCGCCGGACCTCATCATGACGGCCATTGAAGACAATGCCCTGAAGCTCGACCCGGAAGAGGCGCGCCGCGTTCGCCAGGAGCGGTTGGAGCGGATCGGCAAATGGGTGTTGCCTCTGGCGATCATGGTGCTTGCGATCTGGCTTTGGGATCGCATCTGCGTCTGGAACGCGATTCCGCAATACATCCTGCCGCGCCCGGGCGTGGTGCTGCAGACGCTGCATGACGATGCCGGGCTGTTGTTCTCTTCGCTGCTGGTGACGCTCAGGATCACCTTCCTCAGCCTGCTGCTTGCCGTCATCGGCGGCGTCGGGCTGGCGGTGCTGTTCGCTCAGTCGAAATGGGTCGAGATGTCGTTCTTCCCCTTCGCCATCGTGCTGCAGGTGACGCCGATCGTGGCGATCTTCCCGCTGATCAACATCTACATCAACAACCAGACGACCAAGCTCCTGCTCTGCGCCTGGATCGTCGCCTTCTTCCCGATCCTCTCCAACACCACGCTCGGGCTGAACTCGGTCGACCGCAACCTGCGCGATTTGTTCAAGCTCAACGGCGCGACCCGCTGGCAGCAATTGCGCTATCTGCGCCTGCCGGCGGCGATGCCCTATTTCCTCGGTGGGCTGAAGATCGCCGGCGGCCTGTCGCTGATCGGCGCCGTGGTGGCCGAGTTCGTCGCCGGCGCGCAGGGGCAATCGTCCGGGCTTGCCTCGCGCATCATCGAGGCGGGCTACCGGCTCAATGCTCCCAGGCTGTTCGCGGCGCTGATCCTGATCTCGCTCACCGGCATCCTGATCTTCCTGGTGCTGTCGCTGGTGTCGCATCTCATCCTGCGCCGCTGGCACGAGAGCGCGCTGAAGCAGGAGCGCTAGGGTGCCTGAATGTTGATCCCAGCCTCTGGTCGTTACCAACTCGCCAACGTCCGCGTTCATCAATCGCTGACGCCGGGTCTTGCCGCAAGCTTCGATGCCGATGGTTTTGCGCTTGCCGACATTGCCGTCGCCGACGGCAAGATTGCTAGCATCATTGCGCACGGCAAAGCCGAGCCGCCATTCGACGCAATCGACCTTGGCGGCCGCATCGTGCTGCCCTGCTTCGTCGACTGCCATACGCATATCGACAAGGGCCATATCTGGCCGCGCAAGCCAAATCCCGACGGCACATTCATGGGCGCGCTCAACGCAACTGGCGCCGACCGCGCCGCTCGCTGGACCGCGGAGGACGTGGCGAGGCGCATGGATTTCTCGCTGCGCTCAGCTTACGCGCACGGTACCAAGGCCTTGCGCACGCATCTCGACAGCGTGGCGCCGCAGGAGGAAATTTCCTGGCCGGTGTTCGAGACGATGCGGGAAAAATGGCGAGGCCGGATCGAGCTGCAGGCCGCCTGTCTGCTTGGCATCGAAGGCGTGCGCGACAAGGCCTGGTTCGAGCGTCTGGCAAAACGCGTCGCCGCGGCCAAGGGCGTGCTCGGCGTTGTCACTTACATGGTGCCCGACCTCGAGGAACTGCTCGACAAGGTGTTCGCTGAAGCCATCAAGCATGGGCTGGACCTCGATTTCCATGCCGACGAGACCGACGATGTCACGGCGATCTCGCTGAAGAAGATCGCCGAGGCTTCGCTGTGGAACAGTTTTGACGGCAACATCCTGATCGGCCATTGCTGCTCGCTGGCGCGCCAGCCCGACCTCGAAGTTCTCGACACGCTGGACAAGGTGGCGAAGGCCGGACTGGCGGTCGTGTCGCTGCCGATGTGCAACCTCTATCTGCAGGACCGGCGCAACAACTGCACGACGCCCCGCTGGCGCGGCGTGACGCTGCTGCACGAGATGAAGGCACGCGGCATCAAGGTGGCGGTTGCTTCCGACAACACGCGCGACCCGTTCTACGCCTATGGCGACCTCGATATGCTGGAGGTATACCGCATGGCGACACGGATCCTGCACCTCGACCACCCTGTCGGTGACTGGCCGAAAGCGATAGCGGCGACGCCGGCCGAGGTGATGCGGCTGGAAGGTGTCGGCACTCTCGCCGCCGGCGGCAGCGCCGACTTCATCGTCTTCAAGGGACGCAGCTGGACCGAATTGCTGTCGCGGCCCGAATCGGATCGCATCGTGGTGCGCGAGGGCAGGGCGATCGAGCGCCGGCTGCCCGACTATGCTGAACTCGACGAATTGATGGTGTGATGATGGATATCGCAGCGCTGAAGCGCGATCTCGAAGGCCTCAAGATCGACGACCATCCGGCCATCGTCCAGCAGAAGAGCCGCGACTTCTACTGGTACAGCCCCCTCCTCAAACAACAGCTCGACCATGTCACCGGCGACCTGATCGTGACGCCGAAGAACGAGGACGAGGTGATCCGCGTTTTGGCCGCCTGCCACCGGCACGACGTTCCAGTCACACCGCGCGGCAGCGGCACCGGGAATTACGGACAGGCGATGCCGCTGTCGGGCGGCGTGGTGCTCAACCTCGCCGAAATGAATGAAGTGAAGGCGATCGCGCCGGGCCGCGTGGTGACCGGGCCCGGAGCGGTTCTGGCCGACATCGATCGCGCCGCGCGGGCGCATTCCGCGCAGGAACTGCGCATGTCGCCCTCCACCTACAACACTGCCTCCATCGGCGGCTTCGTCGCAGGCGGCTCTGGCGGCGTCGGCTCGATCCGCTGGGGCGGATTGCGCGATCTCGGCAATGTGATCCGGCTGCGGACCGTGACGATGGAGGCGGAGCCGCGCGTCATGGACCTCTCGGGCGAGGACGTGCTCAAGGTGATGCATGCCTATGGCACCAATGGCATCATCACCGAGGTTGAGATGCCGCTGACGGCGTCCTACGATTGGGTCGATGTCATCGTCGGCTTCGACGATTTCATGGGTGCAGCGGGCTTCGGCAACGACCTCGCAGAGCAGGACGGCATATTGGCGAAGCTGATCACGCCGATCGCGGCACCCATTCCTTACGATTATTTCAAGCGACACCAGAAGTTCTTCCGGCGCGAGCAGAGCATCGTGGTGTGCATGATCGCGCCGCACGCGATGGATGGGTTCCTCGCGTTCGTCCGGGCCAGCAAAGGCGAAATCGTCTTCCGGGCCGACCAGGAGACCGACCTCAAGGGATTGCCGCCGGCCTACGAGCTGACCTGGAACCACACGACGCTGCGCGCCATCAGGGTCGATCCGACGATCACCTATCTGCAGGCGCGCTATCCGTCGCCGGACCATCTCGCGCACGTCAAGGCGATGGTCGACCGCTTCGGCGACGAGGTGCCGGCGCATCTCGAATTCATCCGCTTCGACGGCGCGATCGGCGCCGCCGGGCTGCCGCTGGTCCGTTTCACGACGGAAGAACGGCTCGACGAGATCATCCGTATCCACGAGGACAATGGCTGCTGGATCTTCAACCCGCATCGCTACACGCTGGAAGAGGGCGGCATGAAGCAGACCGACGAGGTTCAGCTTGCCTTCAAGCGCGAGACCGACCCGCAAGGGCTGCTCAACCCCGGCAAGATGATTGCCTGGGAAAATCCGGGCTACGACTATCGCTCCGGCAAGCCGTTCCTGTTCAAGGGGCTGCAAAGGGCGAGGTGATCGCGATGAGCGCCCGGCGCTGCACCCTCCTCTGGCCTGTCGCCTTTGGCGACATCTCCCCCACAAGGGAGGAGATGTGGCATGGGACAACAGGGGTTTGTCGAGCTGACCTGCGGCATCCACTCCCGTGAACATCCTCGTGCTCTACGCACATCCGGTGGAGACCAGCTTCAACGCCGGACTGCATCGGACGATCGTCGAGCGGCTCGGCGCGGCGGGCCACACGACCGACGACTGCGACCTCTATGCCGAGGATTTCGATCCGCGGATGACGCGCGCAGAGCGGCTCGGCTACCACGATCAGCGCGGGCCGAACGACGCGGTCGCCGGTTACATTGCAAGGCTTCAGGATGCGGAAGCGTTGGTGCTGTCGTTTCCGGTCTGGAATTACGGCTATCCGGCGATCCTGAAGGGCTTCTTCGACCGCGTCTTCCTGCCCGGCGTATCGTTCAAGCTGGTCGACGGCAAGGTTCGGCCGACGCTGCACAACGTCCGCAAGCTGGCCGCCATCACCACCTACGGCGGCAGTCGTTTTCGCGCCATGCTAATGGGCGATCCGCCGCGCAAAATGGTGAAGCGCACGCTGCGGGCCACCATCAAGCCAGGCGCCCCCGTCTCTTACCTCGCACACTATTCGATGAACCTTTCGACGGATCAGACGCGCAAGGCCTTCATGGCGAAGGTGGCCGCCAGCATGGATCAATTCTGATGCGCGTGCTGGTGGTCTATTGCCATCCGGTGCCGGAGAGCTATTGCGCCGCGATCCGCGACATGGCGATAGAGGTGCTGACGCGACGGGGCTGGGACGTGAGGCTGCTCGATCTCTATGCCGAGAAGTTCAATCCGGTAATGAGCTGCGAAGAGCGGCGCTCCTACAACGAGTGCGCGCCTGAGGATCCGGCGCTCCGGCCGCATTTCGAGCATCTGCAATGGGCCGAGGCGATCCTCTTCATCTACCCCACCTGGTGGTACGGATTGCCGGCGATGCTGAAGGGCTGGTTCGATCGCGTGTGGGCGACCGACATCGCCTTCAAGCTGCCGCGCGGCAAAGGCCGGATCCAATCGCTGATGACCCATGTGACCAAGGTCGGCGTCATCACCACCTGTGGCGCGCCGACCTGGTGGAGCGTCGTTGTCGGCCAGCCCGGCCGCAAGACGATCCTGCGCGGCATGCGCGCGATCTGCGCACCCCGCTGCAAGACATTCTTCCTCGCGCACTACCTGATGGATTCCTCGACGCCGAAGAGCCGGACGGCGTTTCTGGCGAAGGTAAGGGCGAGGCTGGAAAGTTTTTGAGGATAGCTCTCTTCTCTCGTTAAATGAGGAGAAGATGGCGGCAGCAGATGAAGGGGCGGCGTCAACTTACAAAGGTGTGGCGCTGCCCCTCATCCGCCCTTCGGGCCCTTCTCCCCGTTGAACGGGGAGAAGGGAACGCTGCGCTACATCCGCACCCGTTCAGCCTTCGGGTCGTACATCGGCCTCAACGATGCTTCCGCGGCGAAGCGTTCGCCGGCGATCTCGACTTCGTAGGATGAGCCCAGCACATCCGCCTCGCTCTCGCCCTTGCAGGGCACATAGCCGAGCCCGATCGCGCCGCCGAGATGATGGCCGTAATTGCCCGAGGTGATCGGCCCGACGATTTTGCCGTCGCGCAGAATCGCCTCGTTGTGGAATAACAGGGGCTGCGGATCCTTGAGGCGGAACTGCACCAGCCTGCGGCTCAACCCGGCTTCCTTCTTCCTGAGCACCGCGTCACGGCCGATGAAGTCGCTCTTGGCCGTCTTCACCGCAAAGCCAAGGCCTGCCTCCAGCACATGGTCCTCGTCGGTGATGTCGTGGCCGAAGTGGCGGAAGGCCTTTTCGATGCGGCAGGAATCCAGCGTATGCAGGCCGCAGAGCTTCAGCCCGACATCGGCGCCGGCTTCAGTGATCGCCTCGAAGGCATGGGCGGCCTGATCGGTCGAGACATAGAGTTCCCAGCCGAGCTCGCCGACATAGGTAACGCGATGGGCACGGGCCAATCCCATGCCGATCTCGATCTCCTGGAAGGTGCCGAACGGATTGGCCTGGTTGGAAAAATCATTGGGGCTCACCTTCTGGATCAGTTTCCGCGAATCGGGGCCCATCAGGCAGATGACCGCTTCGGCAGCGGTTACATCGGTAATCACGACGAATTCGTCGGCGACGTGCCGCCTCAGCCAGGCGAGGTCACGCTGCAAGGTGGCGCCGGGCACGGCGAGGAAATAGGCCGTCTCCGAGAGCCGCGTCACGGTGAGGTCGCTCTCGATGCCGCCTTTGGCGTTGAGCATCTGCGTGTAGACGATCTTGCCCGGTTCCACGTCCATGTCATTGGCGCAGAGCCGCTGCAGGAACGCATAGGCGTCGCGGCCCTCGACGCGGATCTTGCCGAACGAGGTCATGTCGAACAGGCCGACGCCGTTGCGCACGGCGAGGTGTTCCTCGCGCTGGTTGTCGAACCAGTTCTGCCGCTTCCAGGAATAACGGTATTCGCGCTCCTGTCCTTCGCGGGCAAACCAGTTGGCGCGCTCCCAGCCGGCCACCTCGCCGAAGACGGCGCCGCGCGCCTTCAAGTGCTCATGCAAGGGCGAGCGGCGCACGCCGCGCGATGTCGCCATCTGGCGGTAGGGGAAATGATCGGCGTAGAGCAGGCCGAGCGTTTCGGAGACGCGTTCTTTGAGGTAGCGACGGTTCTTCTGGAAGGGCTGGGCGCGGCGGATGTCGACCTCCCAGAGGTCGAAAGGCGCCTCGCCGTCATTGATCCACTGCGCCAGGGCCATGCCGGCCCCGCCGGAGGAAACAATGCCGATCGAATTGTAGCCGGTCGCCATCCAGTAGCCGGAGAGTTCCGGCGCCTCGCCGAGATAGTAGCGGTCGTCGGGAGTAAAACTCTCGGGGCCGTTGAAGAAGGTGTGGATGCCGGCGGTGCCCAGCATCGGCATACGGTTGACGCCCATTTCGAGGATCGGCTCGAAATGGTCCATGTCCTCGGGCAGCTGGTCGAAGCAGAAATCCTCGCGGATGCCGTCCATGCCCCAGGGTTTCGCCACCGGCTCGAAGGCGCCGAGCATCATCTTGCCAGCGTCCTCCTTGTAGTAGGCGCACTCGTCCGGCACGCGCAGCACCGGCAGGCGGGTGAGGCCGGGGATGGGCTCGGTGACGAGGTAAAAATGCTCGCAGGCGTGCAGCGGGATGGTGACGCCGTTCTGCCGGCCGAACTCGCGCGCCCACATACCGACGCAGTTGACGACGATGTCGGTCTCGATCGTGCCCTGGTCCTCGCCCTGAGCCCAGGAGACACCGGAGACGCGGCCGGTCCTGGTGTGGACCTTGGTGACCTTCACGTTTTCGATAACCGTCGCGCCGCGTTGCCGCGCGCCCTTGGCCAGCGCCATGGCGATGTTGGCCGGGTCGCACTGGCCGTCGAGAGGCAAATGTACCGCGCCGACCACATCGGAGACGTTGAGATGCGGGTACATCTCCTTGACTTCGGTTGGCGAAATCTCGCGCACGTCGACATCGAAGGCGCGGGCGAGCGAGGCCTGCCTATAAATTTCATGCTTGCGTTCCTCGGTCAGCGCCACCGTGATCGAGCCGACCTGGCGCATGCCGGTGCCGACGTCGGTCTCCGCCTCGAGCTTGACGTAGAGGTCGGCCGAGTATTTCGCCAGCCGGGTCATGTTCTGCGAGGCGCGCAACTGGCCGATCAGGCCGGCGGCGTGCCAGGTCGTGCCCGAGGTGAGCTGCTTGCGCTCAAGCAGCACAATGTCGGTCCAGCCGAGCTTGGCCAGATGATAGGCGACCGAGCAGCCGGAGACGCCGCCGCCGATAATGACCGCGCGAGCTTTGGTTGGAATGGTTTTGGTCATGCGGCCTCGCGGCGGTAGTCGGAAGCGAAGCGGCGCACGCGAAGCGCTGCTTCCTGAAGGACAGGTTCAGGCTGGCAGAGGCTGATGCGGATGTGGCCGGCGGCGGCCTCGCCGAAGCTCGAGCCAGGCATGACGCCGATCTTCTCCTTGTCGAGCAGCGCCCAGGCGAATTTCTCGTCGTCGGGCTCGATGGCCGATATGTCGAGCATGACATACATGCCGCCTTCGGAGCCGCGCACGGTGACTTCATTTGCGCCGCGAATGGCGTCGAGGAACACGGCGCGGCGCCCGGCGTAACGCTCGGCTATTTCGTCCACGCCGTAGTGGTTTTCAAGCGCCTCGGCGCAAGCGATCGAGATGAAGGCCGGCAGGCCGTAGGTGGTCACCAGGTTGAGATCGGTCATCAGCGCGATCATCGCCTTCGGGCCGGTGAGCCAGCCCATGCGCCAGCCGGTCATGCCGTGGCTTTTCGACATGGAATTGATGACCAGCGTGCGCTCGGACATGCCGGGCAGCGAGCGCGGCGAGATGTGCTCGCCGCCGCCGAGCGTCCAGTAGACCTCGTCGGATAGCAGCCAGAGATCGTGCTCCTTGCAGATTTCGGCCAATTGCTCGAGCCGTTCGCGCGAATAGACTGCGCCTGTCGGGTTGTTCGGGGTGTTGATCAGGATGGCGCGCGTGTTGGGCCTGAGCGCCGCGCGGATCCTGTCGGCGCGCGGCTGGAAGCCGTCCTCGGCCGGCGTCTCGACCACGGTGAAGCTGGCGCCGGCGGAGCTGAAGGTGTTGGGGTAGGTGGCATAATAAGGCGCGACGACGATCGCGTGATCGCCGGGGTCGAGCACGCCCTGCACGGCGGCGTAGAGCGCGCCCTGACCGCCGGCCGTGGCGATGACCTCGTCGGGCTCCGTCAGGACGCCGGTGCAGGCGGAGGAGGCCGCCGCCATCGCCTTGCGCAGGCGCGGCAGGCCGGGAAGCGGCGTGTAGTGGTGGTTGCTGCCGCGGACGGCGTTGACGCAGGCCTCGATCGTTTGCGACGGCGTGTCGAAATCATGGTCGCCGACCGAGAGCACGATGATGTCCTCGCCGGCTGCCCTGCGGGTCCAGGCGGCGAAATGGACTTCCCAGCCGTCTTTGCCCGATGGCACGATGCCGGTAATGCGCTTTGATGGTTTTGGCATCAGGCTACTCCCGAGATGTGATGGCCGGCCTGGATGAGCCGGTCGCGTAGCGCAGCGATGTGAGCTGGCCCGACTTCACAACAGCCGCCCACAATGCTGGCGCCAGCCTCGACCCAGCCCATCGCCTGGTCGGCATAGGCGTTTGGATCGAGATCATGGCGCGCGTGCAGCACGTCGACCGTGCCGCCGTGCTTGAGCGCCTCGACCGAGGTGAAGCCATTGGCATAGGCGCCAACCGGACCGCCGAGGGTCAGCAGTTCCGGCAATGCGGCGGCAATGGCTTCAGGCCGGCAGCAGTTGAGCAGCCGTGCCGCCACCGGCAGATCGCCGAGGGCGCTAGCCGCGCCGGCAATGCTCTCGCCGCTGCGCAGGCGGGGCGTGCCGTGGTCGGCGATAGTCCAGGATACCCAGACCGGCTTGCCGCTCTCGCATGCCGCGGTGACCGCCGCGCGGGCCTCGTCGGCGGAAGCCATGGTCTCGCACAGGAACAAATCGACGCCTTCTGCCTGTTCGGCGACGATGCGGCGGTAGATGCCGAGCGTCTCCTCGAAGGAGATGGTCAGCGCCGGCGCGTAGCTGCCGAACAGAGGCGAGAGGCAGCCGGCGATGGCGGCCTCACCCGCTTCGTCGCGTGCCTGCCGGGCGAGCTCGATGCCGCGCTTCTGCAGAGGCTTAAACAGCTCTTCCGCGCCCTCGCGCGCCAGGCGCTCGGGCGTGGCCGAATAGGTGTTGATGGTAATGACGCGGGCGCCGGCACGGATGAATTCCGCATGCAGGTCGCGCACCAGTTCCGGTTCGTCGATCAGCACTCTGGCCGACCACAAAGGCGTCGGTTCGGACTGACTGCGACGGACCAGCTCCTGGCCCATGCCGCCATCGGTAAGAATGACGGATGTCATGCTCTCAACCTTTCGTTCTTCGGATCCCACAACGGCTCGTCCTTCTGCACCACCGCCTTGAAACGGTCGCCGAAGATTTCGACCTCGACCGCCGTGCCGGGCTCGGTCAGGTCGGAACGCAGCATGCCGAGCGCGATCGACTTATCGACGCGATGGCCCCAGCCGCCTGACGTCGTCTCGCCGACAATCTTGCCGTCATGCCAGAGCGTCGACATATAGGGCGCGTCGCAATCGCTGGGGCTTTCTACGACCAGCGTGACGAAGCGCTTCTTCACGCCCTGCTGCCTTTCGTTGAGCAGCGCCGCCTTGCCGCGGAAGTCGGGCTTGTCCCATTTGACGAAGCGTTCGAGCCCGCCCTGCAGGATCGAATAGTCGGTCGAGAGGTCGCCTTTCCAGGCGCGGTAGCCTTTTTCCAGCCGAAGCGAATCCAGCGCGTACATGCCGAAGGGCTTTAGGCCATGCCTCTGGCCGGCGGCCCAGACCGCGTCGAAGACGGTAGCCGTGTCCGCGACCTTGGTGTGGATCTCCCAACCAAGCTCGCCGGCGAAGGAGACGCGCACCAGCTTCGCCCAGCGGCCGGCGATGGTCGTCTCCTGATGCGTCAGCCAAGGCAGGGAGAGATCGGCGTCGCAGACGTCAGCAAGAATAGCGCGCGAGTTCGGGCCGGCGAGAATCTGGGTTGAGTATTCCTCCGTGCGATCGGTCAGCCTGAAGGCCGCATCGGCCGGCATGCGCGACTTCAACCATTCGAAGTCGTGCCACTGCGCGACGGCCGCGGTGATTAGCGTCATCTGGTCCTCGCCATGGCGCACGACCGACATTTCGGTAACGATGCGGCCCTTATCGTCCGCGAAATAAACCAGGCCGATGCGGCCGGGCTTCGGCACGAGGCCGGTGACCTGCAGGGCCAGCCATTCGGCGGCGCCCGGACCTTCGAGGTTGAAACGCGAGAAGCCGGGCAGGTCGAGGATGCCGGCTGCGTCGCGCACAGCCAGGCATTCCTCGCGAACGCGCTGCTGCCATGGCCCGTCGCGGCGGAAAGTCAGCGTTGATTCTTCCGAAATGTCGTCGCCCGGTTGCGCGTACCAGGTGACGCGCTCCCAGCCGTTATAAGCGTCGAATTGGCCACCCCGCGCTTTGACGCGCTCATGCAGCGGCGAGTGCTTGCGGTCGCGGCCGGCCGGCCAGGCGTGGCGCGGGAACTGGATGGCGTATTCGTTGCCGTAGATCTCCATGGCCTTGGCAACGCAATAGTCGGGTGCCGAAGCAAAGGCGGTGAAGCGGCGCGGATCGCAGGACCACATGTCCCATTCGGTCTGGCCCTCGGTCACCCATTCGGCCAGCACCTTGCCGGCGCCGCCACCTTGCGCAATGCCGAAGGTGAAGACGCAGGCCTCGAAAGCGTTCGGCACGCCGGGCATCGGACCGATCAGTGGATTGCCGTCCGGCGCATAAGGGATCGGCCCGTTGATCACCTTGGAAAGGCCTGCGGTGCCGAGGATCGGCACACGGGCAACGGCGTCGGCAAGGTAATGCTCGAGACGGTCGAGATCGTCCGGGAAAAGCTGGAAGGAAAAATCCTCCGGCATCGGATCGTTGTGGCCGACCCAATGCGCGCGGCAATTGCGCTCATAGGGACCGAGATTCATGCCGGTCTTTTCCTGGCGCAGGTAGTAGGAGGTGTCGACGTCGCGCAGCAGCGGCAGTTTCTTGCCCTGTTCCTTGGTCCATGCGGCCAGCTCGGGGATTTCCTCGAACAGGATATATTGATGGCTCATCACCATCATCGGCACTTCGCGGCCGAACATTTTTCCAACTTCGGCGGCGCGATAGCCGGCGGCATTGATCACGATCTCGCAGCGGATCTCGCCCTGCGGCGTCGCCACCACCCATTCGCCGTTTTCGCGGCGAACGCCGGTGACCGGGCAGAAGCGGATGATTTTCGCGCCCATGTCGCGCGCACCCTTGGCAAGCGCCTGCGTCAATTGCGCGGGATCGATGTCGCCGTCGCTCGGGTCGTAGAGCGCGCCTTTCAGCTCATGCGTCTCGATGAAGGGGTAACGGCGCTTGATCTCGTCGAGGCCGACGACGTCGATGTCCATGCCTTGATAGCGGCCCATGCCTTTGGCGCGCTGGAACTCCTGCATGCGCTCCTTGGTGTGGGCGAGCCGCAACGAGCCGGTGACATGGTAGTTCATCGGATAGTCGACCGCGTCGGCGAGGCCCCGGTAGAGCTCGGTAGAATAGCGCTGCATGTTCATCAGCGACCAGGACGACGAGAAGGTCGGCACGTTGCCGGCCGCGTGCCAAGTTGAGCCGGAGGTCAGCTCGTTCTTTTCCAAGAGCACGCAGTCGGTCCAGCCCGCCTTGCAAAGGTGGTAAAGTGAGGAGGCGCCAACGACACCGCCTCCGATGATCACCACGCGTGCCGTGGTCGGCAAACCGGCCATGTTCTCCTCCAACGTCCAAAGCGCGTCAGGACGCGCTTTTGATTCTTTGTTTCATGCAGGCCTTGTCCCAAAAACCGCTGCACAGTTTTGGGCGGCATGCATTGGTTCAGTACACCGGTGGCGAAACCACCCAGATGACGACCGCCGGCTCGGCGCCAGGATTGCGCCAGCGGAACGGCTTGCCTTCGAAGCGGAACGAGTCGCCTTCGCTGAGCCGATGCCAGACGCCGCCGATCTCGAGCTCGAAAGTGCCCGACGCGACGTAGCCCGCTTCCTCGGTCGGACGGCGTGCTTCGGTTTTCAGTTCCGCGCCCGGCGCGAAGACCGAGCGCAGCATCTCGAAGCTACCGCCAAGATCGGGCGACAGAAGCTCCTCCACGAGGCCCGATTCGCTTGTGCCAAGCGAGCGGCGGCTGCCGGCGCGCACAACCACGCCGCGCTCCTCTTCGGCAGGCACGTCATGGCTGAAGAACAGGCTGAGCGGCACGCCGAAGAGTTCGGCGAAGGCCCGCAGGTCACCAAGCGAAGGGATCGACAAGCCGCGCTCGACCTGGCTGACCCAGCCTACCGAGCGGTCGAGCTTCAGAGCAATCTCGGCAAGCGTCAACCCGCGGGCCTTGCGCAGCGCACGGATGTCGCCGGCCAGCAGCCGCTCGCCATTGTCCTGCTCCGATCTAATGGCGGTCGAGGTCACCCGCTCCTCGTGAAAAAATCTGCTCAAATTTCATGAGAAAGCAAGTGCATGAAAAAATCAAGTGAATTTTCATGCGACGCAAGATTTGCTTGCGCCATTTTGGCGGTTGATGCAAAGCCTCGCCATCGAATGGCGAGTGGGGCGTCCGGTCGAGGACCAGTTAGTTATTTGTGTCTGCCTATGGTCGTTGCGGGAATCGGGTTGCCGGATCCAGCCATGCGTGAAGGGACGGCCCATGCTGGAGAAGAATAACCGGAGCGCGCTCGACGCAGCGATCGTCGATGAGGCGATCATGTCGCGCCGGTCGGTACGCGCGTTTTTGCCCGACATGGTCGACGACAGCACAATCCGCGCCATCCTGACGGTCGCGGCAAGGGCACCCTCGGGCACCAACATGCAGCCCTGGCGCGTCTATGTGACCAAGGGCGAGGTGAAGCAGCGCATCAGCGACGCCATCCTCAATTCGGGCATCCGCGCCGAAAAGGCCGAATGGGACGAGTACCGTTACTATCCCGACCAGTTCTTCGAGCCCTATCTCAGCCGGCGTCGCGCCAACGGTTTCGGCCTCTACGGCGCGATCGGCATCGGCCGGCGCGAAGTCGACAGGATGCGGGCGCAGCACGACCGCAACTTCGTCTTCTTCGACGCGCCGGTCGGCCTGATCTTCACGGTCGACCGGCGGCTGAACAAGGGCTCGTGGATCGACTACGGCATGTTTCTGCAGAACATCATGGTCGCGGCACGGGGCAGGGGCCTGCATACCTGCCCGCAGGCGGCTTTCGCGCCCTATCACCGGCAGATCCGCCCGGTGCTCGACATTCCCGACGAGGAGATCGTGGTCTGCGGTATGGCGCTTGGTTATGAGGACACGTCCAAGCCCGAGAACGAATTCCGCACCGACCGCGCGCCGCTCGAACACTGGGTGACGTTCGCGAAGTAGCTCCGGCGCGGACAGCAGCCCGATGTGCTAATCCGTGCTGATATGCCCGCCATGGCCGCTGACATGGGCACCGTCCTGCGGGGTGAGCCTGAAATAGGCGAGCAGCGCGCAAAGCGTGATCAAGCCTTCGACAACGAACAGGAGCCGGTAGTCGTTGACGCTCGCCTGGCCGCCGCCGGCGAGCAGCGAGAGCATCGCAGCGGCCAGACCGACGCTGATCGCCACCGCCAGCTGCCAAAGGATGTAGTACAGGGCGCTGAAGCGCGAGAGCTGCTCGGGCGCGATGTCCGAGTAGGCGAGGTTGCCGGTCGAGGCCCACTGCACCGAACGGAAAAGGCCGAAGGCGAAGATGTAGGCAAGCACGATCCAGGTAGGCGTGCTTTCCTGCATCAAGGCAAAACCTGCGACCAGCAGGGCGGCGATCGGCGTGTTGACGATCAGAACCCGCTTGAAGCCGAAGCGGTTCAAGATGCGCGGCATGAAGAAGCGCATAAGCAGCGAGCCGATCGCCGCGACGAAGGTCAGCGATCCGGCCTGCACCGCGCTCATACCGAAGCCGAGCTGGAACATCAGCGGCAGCAGGAAGACAACGGAGCTTAGCCCTATCGTGTCGAGCCCGCCGCCGGTCAGAAAGCTGATGCGGAAGGTGCGGATACGCAGCAGATTGAGGTCGAGCAAAGGGTTTCGGGCCCGCAGACAATAGAAGGCGGCGACGGTGAGGATGGCGATTGCCAGGCCAAGCTCGACGCCGATAATGCTGGCGGCGGCGTCCTTCGCGGCAAGCGAATCCATGCCGAAGACGAGCAGCGCCATGCCGCCGCCGACTAGCAGGAAGCCGGGAAAATCGAAGGGCGTGCGGACCGGCTTGGTGGTCGTGGGGAACAGCGAGGCCGCGAGCAACGCGGCCGTCAGCGCGATCGGTATGTTGATGTAGAAGATCCAGCGCCACGAGACGTAAGTGGTCAGCGCGCCACCGACGAGGGGCCCGACCAGCGGGCCGGACTGGCCGGCGAGCGAAATATACATGTTGATCCTGAGCGTGCGGTCGCGCGGAAAGCTCGACAGGATCACGACCTGCCCGAGGGTGCCCATCAGCGCACCGCCGAAGCCCTGCAGCGCGCGAGAGCCGACCAGCATCCAGATGTTTTCCGACAGGCCGCAGAGGGCCGAGGCGCTGGCGAAGACCAGCAGCGCAAAGCAATAGACGTTGCGCAGGCCGAAGCGGTCGGCCAGCCAGCCGCCGAGCGGCATCGTGACGATGAGGCTCGCGACATAGACGGTGATCAAAAGCCCGAGCTGGCTGGGCGGGCGGCCCAGGCTTTCGCCGATGCCGGGCAGCGCGGTCACAATGACATTCTGGTCGAGGCTGGTCATGAACACGCCGCAGGCGACGGTCGCCGGCAACAGCAGCGACGGGTCACCCGCCGGAGCAAAGCGGGTCGTGGCTGTCGCCGTAGTCTCTGCGGTCATGGAAGGATGTTGTCGAACCGGTTGCCTGGGGGCTTCGAGAGCCGCGTTTCCCTATCTATCGTCTTCGCTGGCCGAAGGCTCAAGCAGCAGTTGTGGCCGTCGATAGTGCCACGCGCCGGCTGAACCAATCCCCGAGTGCTGCCTGCTCAGAGGCAAATTCGGCACGGAAAACCGCCGCGCAGTTTTCCTGGAATTGCGCTTAGTGCACCTCGTAGCCGACTTCTTCGCTCGCGTGGCACAGGGCCTTCCAAAAGGAGCGCGCGAAGGAGCGGAACACATAGATGTCGAATTGGTCGCCACCGGTGCGCTGGATCTGTGCAAAGACATCGTGGTGGTTGGTCGAGCGGCCGGCGCCGAGCGGGAAGGCCGGCAAGGCGAAGTCGATAGCGAAGAATTTCGCCATCACCCACTCCGCTTTGGGCCCAGAAATGCGAATCGCGGTACGGCCATGCGAGAGATCGGTAATCGTGCCGATGGAGGGCGTGATGAGGCCCGTGAACGCGGAAGCCAAGCCCTCGGCCTCGTCAACCACCGTGAATTTGCCCGGCGCGAATCCGAACGCGGCTTTCGCGCCGTTGACGACGCCGCCGCCGGCTCCATCCGGCAGGGCAAGGCCTGTCACCTTGTATATGCCGGACATCAGCCGCTTCTCCTCGCCCGGCCATGCTGCGAGCTGCAGGATCGAGCCCGGCCGCGTTTCGGACAGGATAACGTCAACGCCATGCTCGAAATTGCCGTGCGAGCCTGGATGATAGACCGGTTCAAGCGGCGACAGGCGCTCAGGCAATTGCCGCTCGGGAAGTTGTCGTTCAACCATGCATGCGGCTCCCGTCCGGATCGTAGAAATGGTTGGAGACGATCTCGACCGGCCCGAACCGGTTGCGCAGCGGATCGGAGACGAAGGCGCGCGTGCCGTGGCGCCCCTTGCCGCCTTTGACCAGCGCAAGCGCTATGTATTTGCCGAGCGCCGGCGAATAGCAGCAGGCGGTGATATGGCCGATCGAATCGTGCGGGTTCTCTGCGTCCAGTTCCTCGACGATATGTCCGCCACCGTTGAGCGCGCGGTTGTCGAGAGCGATCAAGCCGACCAGTTCCAGCCGGTCCGGAGCGATCAGCCCTTCGCGGTCCATCATGGCGGAACCGATGAATGGCTTCTTCTTCGACAGCATCCAGTCGAGATGCAGGTCGCGCGCCGCGGTGCGGCCGTCGATCTCCGCGCCGGTGACGTGGCCCTTCTCGATGCGCATGGTGCCAAGCGCCTCGAGCCCGTAGGCGACCAGGCCGAAAGGCTTGCCGGCCTCGATGAGAGCCACCCAAACGCGCATTCCATAGCCGGCGCCGGAATAGACCTCGAAGGCCATCTCGCCGGAGAAGGAGAGGCGGCAAATCATCACCGGCACGCCGGCGATCTCACCGTGCACAATGCCCATGAACGGAAGCGCGGCGTTGTCGACGGCCGTGCCCTTCACGCAGGCAGCAAGGATCGCCCTGGCTTTCGGTCCGCCGATCGCGGCCCCCGCCCACTCGTCGGTGACGGAGGTGACGGTGACCTTCAGTTCCGGCCAGATCACGTCGAGGAAATATTCCAGATGCTGCATCACCTTGCCGGCATTGGCGGTGGTGGTGGTCATCAGGAAATCCTGTTCGCCAAGCCGCCATGTGGTGCCGTCGTCGAAGGCAAGCCCATCCTCGCGCAGCATCAGGCCGTAGCGGGCCTTGCCGACCGTGAGGGTGGAAAACATGTTCGTGTAAACGCGGTCGAGGAATTCCGCCGCATCCGGGCCCTGAACGGCGATCTTCCCAAGCGTCGAGACATCGACGATGCCGGCGCTCTCACGCGTTGCCGCGGCCTCGCGGACATAGGCCTGCTCGACCGTCTCGCCGGCGAGGCCGTAGATCATCGGGCGGTACCAGAGACCGGCCGCATACACGGTTGCGCCGTTGTCGATGTGCCAGTCATGCATCGGCGTGAGCCGCTCGGGCTTCAGGTCGCCGAAACGCTCGGCCGCCAGCGAGCCGATCGACACGGCCGTGTAGGGCGGCCGGAACCGCGTCGTACCGACTTCGGGGATCGGCTTGCCCAGCGCCTCGGCCATGATGGCGAGGCCAGGCACGTTCGAGTTTTTGCCCTGGTCGGTCGCCATGCCGAGCGTGGTGTAGCGCTTCAGATGCTCGACCGAGACGAAGCCCTCGCGGTGCGCGAGCCGCACATCCTCGGCGGTCACGTCGTGCTGGAAATCGACGAAGCTTTTGCCCTTGGCCTTGATCTCGAAGACCGGTGCCGGATCCGGTTCGCCGGGGACGGCCTCCACGACGGGTAGCGGAGCGGAGGACGCGCTTCCGCCGGCGGCCTGAATGCCAGCCGCGCGGCCTTCGGCAATCGCTTCCGCGGTCGAGAAACTGCCGGTGAAGGCGCCGGCGCCGATCCAGCGCTGCGTCGGCTGCGGCAGGAAGGCCTGCCTGGCAGGGTTCCATATGGCCCTGGCTCCAGCCTGGCTAGCGAGATGGATCGTCGGCGACCAGCCACCCGACATCAACAGGCAGTCGGCATGGATGCTGCGCTCGTCGCCGCTCAGCGCGCCGTTCATCAATTCGAAGCGCCGCACCTTGAGACCGGTGACCGCCTTGCCGCCTTCGGTCGCAACTACGGCATGGCCGGCAAGCAGCTCTGCTTCGGCCTGGCTCGCCAGCCTGCTCATCTCGTTCGACACGTCGCTGCGGACATCGACGATGGCCACGACGGCGGCCCCGGCCTTCTTCAGTGCAACGGCGGAACGATAGGCGCTGTCATTGTTGGTGAACAGTGCGATGCGTTCACCGGGCAGCACGCCATATTCATTGGCGTAGCGTTCGGCCGCATGCGCCAGCATGACGCCCGGACGATCGTTGCCGGGGAATACAAGCGGACGCTCGAAGGAGCCGGTGGCGAGAACCACCGTTTTGGCCCGGATCGCCCAGTAGCGCTGGCGCGGCTCGCCCTTGGCCGGAACTTCCTTGTGGTCCGTCACCCGTTCGAGCGCGGCCATCGTGTTGCCGTCGTAATAGCCCCACACCGTCGTGCGCGGCAGAAGGCGGACATTGTCATTGCCTTCGAGCTGGCCGACGATGCGCGCCGCCCAGTCGGCTGCCGACGCCCCGTCGATGGTTTCGCCCGACCAGTTGGCGGAGCCGCCGAACTTTGCTTCGAGCTCGGCCAGGATCACGCGGGCGCCCTGGTCGGCCGCGGCCTTCGCCGCCATCAGCCCGGCCGGGCCGGAACCGACGACCAGCACGTCGCAGAAGGCGTTCATGCGCTCGTAGCGCGAAGTATCGGGCGCGGTGCCGGCTCTGCCGAGGCCGGCGGCGCGGCGGATGAAATGCTCGCAGAACATCCAGAAGCGCGTGCCTTTCAACGGGCCGATCACCGGTCCCATGAAGGTCTTGTAATAGAAGCCGGCCGACAGGAGCTTGCCGCCGAGCTGGTTGAGCGCGCCGATATCCCAGGCGAGCGAGGGGGAGCGGTTCTGGCTGACCGCGACGAGCCCGTCATAGATCTCGACCATGGTGGCGGGAATGTTGGGCTCGCGCACCTCGCCGCGCAGCACCGTCACCAGAGCGTTCGGTTCCTCGACGCCGGCGGCGAGCAGGCCGCGCGGGCGATGGTATTTGAACGAACGGCCGAACAGCGTCACGCCGTTGGCGAGCAGCGCCGAAGCGAGCGTGTCGCCGGCGTGTCCGGTATAGCGCGCGCCGTCGAAGGTGAAGCGGATGGTGCGCAGCCGGTCGATGCGGCCGCCGGTTTCTGTGCGGCGAGGGCTCACTGGTGGCCTCCCGCTTTGTGGCCCGCGGACTTGTGTCCGCCACGGGCAAAGGCAGTGCTCAAGATTTCATGGGTTAAGGTGTTTCGCACCACCCGCAGATGCGCGCGGCAGCCGCCGAAATGCTGCCAGATCTCATTGTGGTCGCCGGCCGGGTTCAGCCGGTCGTAGACATAGGCATTCCAGGCGTCGAGATCCTGCGAGGCCGGCTGCGGCCGCTCGCGGTTGCCGTCGCCCTGGTAGGTGAACTCAATGACATCGCGCGGGCCGCAATAGGGACAAGTGATCAGCATATGATTCGAAACCTAATGCAGCCGCGGCGTCGCGCCCTGGCCTTTGTCGTCGATGATGAGGCCGCGATAGAAACGGTCGAGCGTGAAGGGCGCGTTGAACTCGTGCGGCTCGTCCTTGGCGATGGTCCAGGCAAAGCACCAGCCTGAGGCTGGTGTCGCCTTGAAGCCGCCATAACACCAGCCGCAATTGAGATACATGCCGGGCAGCGGGCCGGTGGTGATAATCGGCGAACCGTCCATCGTCATGTCACAAAGCCCGCCCCAGGAGCGCAGCATGCGCACCCGCGCCAGGCCCGGGAACAGTGCCAGCATCTCGCTCATCACCTCGTCGACGACGGGCAGGCTGCCGCGCTGGGCATAGCTGTTGTAGCCGTCGAGGTCCCCGCCATAGACGAGGCCGCCCTTGTCGGATTGCGAGATGTAGAAGTGGCCCATGCCGAAGGTGAGAACGGTGCCGATGATCGGCTTCAGCGATTCCGAGACGAAGGCCTGCAGAACGTGGCTTTCGATCGGCATATGCGAAATGCCGGCAAGCTGCATGACTTGGCCAGTGCTGCCGGCCACCGCAAGCGCCACCTTCTTGGCGCGGATATCGCCGCGTGTCGTCGTCACACCGGTGATGCGGTCGCCGTCGCGCAGGAAGCCGGTGACCTCGCAATTCTCGATGATGTCGACGCCGCGCCGGTCGGCGCCGCGCGCATAGCCCCAGGCGACGGCGTCGTGGCGCGCGGTTCCGGCACGCGGCTGCATCAGCCCGCCAAGGATTGGAAATCGCGCCGAGCCCGAAACGTCCAGGGCCGGAACAAGCCGCTTGATCTCATTGACGCTCATCAGCTCGGCGTCGACGCCGAGATGGCGCATGGCATTGCCGCGCCTTGCATAGTCGTCGAGCTGAGCCGGTGTGTGCGCGAGGTTCAGGCAGCCCCGCTGCGAAAACATGACGTTGTAGTTGAGGTCATGCGACAGGTTCTCCCACAGCTTCATCGAATGCTCGTAGAAGCGGGTGTTCTGCGGCAAAAGATAGTTGGAGCGCACTGCCGTGGTGTTGCGGCCGACATTGCCCGAGCCCAGCCAGCCTTTTTCCAGCACAGCGACATTGGTGATGCCGTGCTCCTTGGCGAGGTAATAGGCGGTCGAGAGCCCATGGCCGCCGCCGCCGATGACGATCACATCATAGGACGCCTTGGGGTCCGGCTTGCGCCAGGCCGGTTTCCAGTCCTGGTTGCCGTTGAGCGCGTTCTTGAGCAGCGAAAAGGCTGAGTATTCCGCCATTCTTCCTGTCGTCCTTTTGGTGCGAGCCGGCAGACTATAGAGCAGGCGAGAAGCGCAAAGCCAAGATTGCGCCATCGCTTTTCGACAGGCCGACTTCGATCCGCGCCGAGGCCCGCGGATGGAGACGTCTTGCCGCCTGATAGGCCGGTCTTTATCAAGGGCAGGATTTTCGAAGATTTTTCGGCCGTGAGTCGCCCGTCACGTCATGATTTTCCGACTGCTCCGCCTGATCCTGATCGCCATTGTCGCCGTCGCGGCGCAGCCCTCGCCCGGCGCGATGGCGCAGGCGATCGGCCAGGGCTCCACGCAGCTCATCGCCGACCAGACCAAGGCCATCCAGGATCTGACGGCCAAGACCGACGGACTGGAGAAGAAGTTAAGCGCCCCAGACCAGGACGACGCCGGCCTTGTCGATATCCGCTTGCAGCTCGAGGATATTTCACGGGCGGCGCTGAACAGCGCGCTCGCGTTCCGATCACGCCTCAACGACATCAATGCGCGCATCCAGGTATTGGGGCCGCCGCCGGCCCAGGGGCAGCCGCCGGAGCCGGCGATCGTCGCCAACGAGCGCGCGGCGCTTACGGCCGAGAAGGCCGAGATCAACGCCGTGGTCGCCGGCGCGCAGAACCTGTCCATCCGCATCAGCGGGCTGGTCGACAGGATCGCCACGCTACGCAGTCAGCTTTTCCGCAGCGTTCTGACGAAACGCTACGAGTTGAGCGATGCGCTGAGCC
>NZ_RZSF01000540.1:0-2861 GCF_004023325.1 Mesorhizobium sp. M1A.F.Ca.ET.072.01.1.1
GTCCGGCAGCGGCAAGACCACCTTCGCCAGGCTGCTGCTCGGCCTCGTGCCGCCGGACGAGGGCGGCAGCATCGAACTGGAGGGCAAGCAGTTGGCGCCGCGGCTTGCCAGCCGCTCGGAGGAGCAGGTCAAGGCGGTGCAGATCGTCTTCCAGAATCCGGATTCGGCGCTCAACCGTTCGCATTCGATCCGGCATATCCTCAGCCGCGCTTTGAAGCGGCTGGGCGGGCTCACCGGCAAGTCGCTGGAAACGCGCCTCGAAGAGCTCGTCCGCTCGGTGCGGCTCACCGACCGGCATCTGGCCGTCAAGCCGCGGCAGCTTTCGGGCGGTCTGAAGCAGCGCGTGGCGATCGCCCGCGCCTTCGCCGGCGATCCGCGCATCGTCGTCTGCGATGAGCCTACCTCGGCGCTCGACGTGTCGGTGCAGGCGGCGATCCTCAACCTCTTGGCCGACCTGCAATCGAAGCAGGACGTCAGCTACATTTTCATCTCGCACGACCTCGGCGTGGTGCGCTATCTGTCCGACAAGATCGCGGTGCTCTATCTCGGCCGCATCATGGAGTTCGGACCGTCGGAAGCGGTGTTTTCCGGCCCGCATCACCCTTACACGGAAGCTCTGTTGTCGGCCGTTCCGAAACTCGACCGGACGGAAAGCTCGCGCATCCGCCTCGACGGCGAAATCCCGAGCGCGGCCAACCCGCCCACGGGTTGCGTCTTCCACACGAGATGTCCGCGCAAGATCGGCGCGATCTGCGAGACGCAGGAGCCGGAACTAAGCGAGGCCGAGCCCGGGCACACAATCCGCTGCCATATTCCTTTCGCGGAGTTGGCAAGGCTGCAGAAGCCGAGGGCCGTGGAGCCGGCATAGTCGCCGCCAGAAAGCGGCCGCGCCTGCTGGATTCGCTGCGCCGATGGCTGGCGCAGGGCGGCAAGCGCGCTGACACCATCGCGCTGCCCCGTTAGGGACGTCCACAACGTCCGGCCGGGCGGAACCTCGTTTCGAACGCCGCATAGGGCTCCCTCGCGCCTTCCCTCTATCCTGCCGGACATTCCCTCTCCCCGCATCGTCAGTCTCGTTTGAGCTCAATCCTAAGACACCGCCGAAATGTCGGTTGAAATATTTTTCAAACGGTCATAGGAATGTTCAAAGAGTGATTGCGGCGCGGGCGGCGCGCCAAGGACCGGAGGAAGCGACATGTCCCATCCGCAATTCGCAGCGGAACTCCTGCAGCGCGCTGAGAAACAAGGACCGATCACCATCGGTCTCGCCGGCGCCGGACAGATGGGAACGGATATCGTCGTTCAGGTCGCACTTATGCCGGGCATGCGCATCGGCGCCATTTCGGAGGTCAGGCCGCAGGCGGCGATCGATGCGGCGCTGCTTGCCGGCCATGACCGTTCCGATATCGTAGAGGCGCCCAATGCCCCGGCCATCGATCGCGCCATCGAGGCCGGAAAGATCGCGGTCACCGAGGACCTGCATGCGCTCGCCGCCGCCGGCCGCATCGACGTGATCATCGACGCAACCGGAAATCCCAACATCGGCACGCTGTTCGCGCTCGAGGTGATGAAGAACGGCAAGCATATCGTCATGCTCAATGTCGAGGCCGACATCACCATCGGCCGGTTCCTGAAGGAAGAGGCGCGCAAGGCCGGCGTCGTCTACACAGGTGCGGCCGGCGACGAGCCTGCCTGCACGCTCGAGATCATCGGCTTCGCCAGAAGCCTCGGCTTCAATATCGTTGCCGCCGGCAAGGGCAAGAACAATCCGCTGAAGTTCGACGCCGTGCCGGCCGACTACGAGAAGGAGGCGGCCGAGCGCAACATGAATGCGCGCATGCTGGTCGAGTTCGTCGACGGCTCGAAGACGGCAATCGAGATGGTGGCGATCGCCAACGCGACGGGACTGGTGCCCGACGTGCCGGGCATGCACGGCCCTACCGCGACGCTAGAAGAACTAGCCAGCGTGCTCTGCCCGCGCGAGGATGGCGGCGTGCTTCATCGCAAGGGCGTTGTCGACTATTCGATCGGCAAGGGCGTCGCGCCCGGCGTGTTCTGCATCATCGAAACCAAGCATCCGCGCGTGCTGGAGCGCATGATCGACCTCAAGGTCGGCAGGGGCCCCTATTTCACGATCTTCCGGCCCTATCACCTCACCAGCCTGGAAGTGCCGCTCTCGGCGGCGCGCGCCGTGGTCTACAAGCGCGCCGACATGGAACCGCTCGACCATCCCGTGGCCGAGGCGGTGGCGGTGGCCAAGACCAGTCTCGGCACCGGCCAGTCGCTCGGCATGATCGGCGAGAACGACTACCGCGGCTTCGCCATGACCTGGGAAGACGCGCGCGCCAAGGGCGCGCTGCCGCTCGGGCTTGCCGAACGCGCCAAGGTGGTGAAGCCGGTCAAGGCCGGCGACTTCCTGACCTATGAAAACTGTGTACCCGACGATTCGATGGTGATAACCCAGATCCGCCGTCGTCTCGACCAGTCGGACGGGCGGTTCGTAACCAACGCGGCCTAAAGCGCGTCGCGCGGGAAACGGATCCAGGCGACGCGCTTTAGGTCCTTGTTTTTATGCATGTCGTTTTCGCAAAACCGCTGCACACTTTTGCGCGACATGCTCTAACGCTCCGGATCCCAGCCTGATGGACGATGTGGTAATCGGGATCGACGCCTCGACGACCGCCGTGAAGGCGATTGCTTTCGCGGGCGACGGCTCGGAGCTTTTCCAGGCACGCGAGACCTATCCGCTGTCCAATCCGGCGCCCGGCCATTTCGAGCAGGACGCCGAGCATTGGTGGGCAGCGCTGCTGTCGGCGCTGCAACAAGTCGCCAAGGCGATCGATGCCTCACGCGTGAAAGCC